>CAZILJ010000152.1:0-2868 GCA_964539915.1 uncultured Acidobacteriaceae bacterium
AATCTTCGTATCAGCCATCGCCACCATTTAAACACAAAGGAGCTGAGTTTTCCCTCTGTGTCCCCACGTCCTCTGTGGTCAAACGGTTTTGATGTCCAGACTCCGCCACATATACCAGCAAGCCACGCTGCGATACGGTTCCCAGGCTTTCGCAATCTTCTCCATATCTTTTGGCTTGGGCAGCTTGCGCTTCTTGTAGTGTTTGCGGATCGCCACCTGCACGCCATAGTCACCGGTGGGCAGGACATTGGGACGCCGCAGGGAAAACATCAGGAACATGTGCGCGGTCCACACGCCGATGCCTTTCACCTGCGTGAGGTGCTGGATGACCTCTTCATCCGGTAATTCGTGCAGTCGGGAAAAATCGAGCAGGCCAGCCGCCGTCTTTGCCGCAAGATCTTTTAGATAGGACGACTTCTGCTTGGAGAGCCCTACACTGCGCAGTTGCTCGTCGCTCAGCTTGAGAATTCCCTCAGGAGTGAGCGGGTCGCCCGCGAGCGCAACCAAGCGGTTGAAGATCGTTACGGCCGCCTTGCCATTCAGTTGCTGGTAAACGATCGCCTCGGCCAGACTGGCAAACTCCGGCACCCCAAACTCCATGCGGCACGGTCCCACGCGCTGAATGATGGCGCACAGGACCGGGTCGCACTTCTTGAGATGGTTCACCGCTTTGCTCATGCCTTATACATCTATCACAAAAAGCGAAGGCGAACAAACAACGAACATCCGTCTCGTCAGCGCATCCTACTGCGCTCTTTTAACCGCAATTCCGGTGACCTCAAACCTGCCTCCGCGCAGTAAGTTGGAGCTTCCTACAAATGCCCGCGCCGGATAGTCGCCATGGAAGTAGGTTTTGTATACGCCGTTGAACGTGTCATAGAGTTTCAAGTCGACGCAGAAAATCTGGATGGTAACGACGTCATCCATCGTCAACCCGGCGGATTCGACGGTCTGTTTGATTCCATCCATCACCATTCGAGCCTCGTCCTCGGCGCTCTCGGGCGGTTTGCCAGTCTTTGGGTCGAGGCCAATGTGCCCTGCGATATAGAGTGTGTTGCCCACGAGGACGCCGTCGCTGAAAGGCAGAGATTTCATATCAGCGGCTCGCGGCTTCACGATGAACTTCCGGTCTGCCGCGACTGACGCTAACGAAAAGATGAGAAACAACATTCCTACTACAATTCGCAATTTCATCATCGCTCCTCACGAATAGATTGAATACGGGACTCGAAGAGTAACACCATCAACGTTGGGCAGCCAACAACAGCCCCGCGATCCCGCCGCCCAACACCAACCACGCCGGGCTCACTTTCCACCTTAACAACACGGCGAGCGAGACGAGCGCGATTCCCCAGGCTTGCCATCCCCGCAACGCGTCAGCCGCCAGCCGGAACGTGACTCCCGCCATGAGGGCTGTGGCGCATGCGTTCACAGAATCAAGGAACGCTGCCATCCATGCGGATTCTCGCAGCCGGAACAGCACGGGAGCCAGAAGCGCGACGTAGAAAAATGACGGCAGGAAGATTGCCACTGTCGCCACCGCCGCTCCCGGTATGCCTGCCAAGATGTATCCGATAAATGTTGCCGTGGAGAGCACCGGCCCTGGCGTCAACTGGCCGATTGCCACCGCATCCAGCAATTGTTGCTGCGTCAGCCACGCATGCTGCCGCACCAATCCTTGCTCGAGGAAAGCCAGGAGCACGTAGCCGCCGCCGTACAGCAGGGCGCCGATTTTCAGGAAAAACAGGGCGATCTTGCCTAAAGATGGTCGAGCCACAACGGCTCCCGCCGCTAACCAAGCGACTGCTACGGCGGTGACCGATCCGAACCGGGATGCATAGGTTGCTGCAGTTGAGTTTCCAAGAAAGACTTTGTGCGGGAGCATCGGCAAAAGGAGTAGATCGCCAGAGGCCCGAAGCTTCGTCATGCGTCGCGCCAACATACCCAGCAGCCCGCCGCCGAAAAGAATTGCAATCGGATTCAGGCCAAACAAAAATGCTGCTAGCGATAACCCGCCTAGTAGAGCGAGTCCCACATCCTTCATCGCCGTTTTTCCTAAACGCCAGATCGCGATTGCAATCACGGCAATGACTGCGGCTTTAGTTCCTCCCAGGAGCGACACTGCCGGCGTCAAGGCACCGAACCTGATGTAGGCCCATGCAAATATTCCGGTAATCAGGGCCGCGGGAATGATGAAGCTCACCCCCGCCACGCAGAGCCCTGACCAGCCCGCGCGCACGAAGCCCACGTTGATTGCCATCTCTGTAGAACTAGGGCCGGGGATCAGATTGGCCGCGCCCAGCATGTCGAGAAACTGTTGCGGCGTCACCCACTGCCGCTTGCGAACGACTTCCGCTTCCATGAGGGCGATGTGCGCGGCGGGGCCTCCGAAGCTGATGACGCCCAGTTTCAGGAAGAGCGCGGCAAGCTCGCGCAGGCAGGTAGCGAGAGATGCGGGTGGCGAATCGTGGGTTTCTTGTGGCTCATTCACGCCGAGCTTGTGGTTCCTTCCCGCGAGGCTGCGAGAGTCCAGAGGAGGCTGTTTCGACTCGATTCCGGTATCCCCGAGACCATCAAAAAGAGCAGGCACATCAGCATGGCGAAATCGGTGCGAGCGTCGCTCACCCTGAACCAGAATTCCTGTCCAGCGTGAGTCAACTCAGGAATTTTCGTGGTCACGACAGCCGCGCAGATGACGATGAAAAGGGGAATCGCTGCGGTCCGAGTCCACAAGCCAGCCAGGACCAGCAGTCCGCAAACGATTTCGAACGTTCCCCCGAAGTGCGCGGTGAAAGCCGGACGAGAAAAGTCGATCCGTGGGAAACGCTCCACGCCGGTGGTGCCCGCGAAGCTGGTAGAGCTCTCACG
>CAZILJ010000153.1:0-2492 GCA_964539915.1 uncultured Acidobacteriaceae bacterium
GACCAAAGAAACCGGAAAAGGCATCACCGGCGACATCAAGTGGAACTTCACCAAGTTCCTGGTCGACCGCAACGGCAACGTAGTGCAGCGTTTCGAGCCGGCGGTCACGCCCGATTCGAAAGAAGTAGTCTCGGCGATCGAGAAGCAGTTGAAGCAGTAGCCCGTAGACCAACTTCCCCGAAGTCCATTTCTGGATGGTGCGCGTAGGCTACAACCCATCCAGAATGGGCGACGGCGCAGTCTTAGAATTCTAATTCGGCAATCAGCTTCAAGAGTCGAAGAAGGGTTGCGCGTTCTTCCGGAGTCAGTTCTTTTTGGAGTTTATCGTCAGCGGCGATCCTCGCATTGATCAGGTGTTTCCTGTATTTGTTGCCTTTTGGCGTCAACGTAACGTGAATTGCCCTGCCCGATTTTGCTTTTCTCTCCGACACAAGCCCTTCCTGAACCATTGACTTGATGGCTCGGTGCACGACAGTTCGGTCGATACCGAGAAGTGTGGCGATTTGATTCTGATTGAGCACGGCACCGCCCCGGAGTGTGGATAGGATGAAGCCACGAGTCGCAGAGCACCGAGTCTTTCGTTCAAGTCTCCTGCCGACTGAAAAATAGGCTGCAGAAACATGGGCAAGTACTGAGTCCTTTAAGATGTCTTGAGGAATATCCTTCTTTGGAACGATGATCATAGGACGGTTACCGTAGCATCGAGAGGTCGCCGCCACTGAGGCGGTTCCCCATAAGCAGGCGATTTCTTCCCGATCGCAATCACCATGACAATTTCATGATACCGGGTTGACAGTCCGAGAAATCTGGAGAGTCTGCGGCCATCAAATCCTTCCATGGGGCACGTGTTGAGTCCCAGCGCTTCGGCGGCGATCATCAGATTCTCACAGGCCAGAGATGTACTCTTCATCGCCCACTTTAACAAGTCCTGTCGAAACACTGGTGGCATCCCGACCGTCTTCCACAAATTCACCAGTCGAAAAATCGCCCACTTGACCGCGCCAAAAATGCCGAACGGTCCTGGCATGAACAGGATCCGGCCGATCTTCGCCGTCCGCTCGTAGTCTCGGACTTTGGCGTCGCTGACGCCGCTCCTACGCATCCACTCCAACTGGGCTTGCGAGGTCGCTGCCAGCGACCCGATGTCGGCTACCGCAACCACCAGCGCCGACGCCGTTGCCGCAGGCATCTGTCCAAGGCAGAGTTTCGCCGCGGTCGCTTTTCTCGGCGACGATTCTACCCAAAAGAACCGGTACGGTTGCATATTGAAGCTGGAGGGAGCATGGCGGGCTGCATCGAGGATTTGCTCACGCAGTACTTGTGGGATTTCGACCGGCTCAAAGGCCTTAACTGCTCGCCTATGGAAGAGCGCATCCAGGGTTTCGCTCATGGGTACACCTCTATGTTGCTATTACAACATATGGATGTTGCTGGCGCAACATAAAACGCAAATGCCGGCGCTACGATTGGGTCTAACCTCGCGGTACTCAGAAAACGATTCGGGGCCAGAAGTCGGCTGTAGGAAGTCTCACCAGAAGGTACCGAGAGACGCTAGATCCCTATCGGGACTGCCCCGGCGCGACGAGCAGGGGGCGTGTCCAAGGATTATTTGCCGGGGCAGTTTCGATAGGGATCTAGCGTTTGTCAGGACTGATCTTCTAAGCATGACGCACGTAGCGGTCTTATTCGTCTCTCGTCGTGTGATTGCCTAAGAGCTGTGCGTGGCTCCGCCAGAACCGCGCTTCGATGCCTAGATGCTGATACGGTATTTGCAGGCTAGGTTGGGACCATTCCGACTTGAATCTTGCTCTCCGTGGCGTATCGCAGACAGTGGAGTGAACGTCAACTCATGCTCAATATGAAACTAGCCTAATGCGGTCGGAAGGTCGTCCCCGTCTCCAGCAGAGTCTTCAATCGCGAGAGAATTCGTGGCCACCCATCCGCGTTCTGAGCATACGCCGGGTCGTTCTCCGCCCAGTCATCGTTCGTTACCACAACCTTCACGGCCTCGGTCTCCGGAGTCAGCTCCACTTTCACTCTCGACATCACCGCCCCATCGCCCATGCCGAACTTATACTCAAACAACTTCGGCGGCTCAGCCCGCAGCACCTCGCCCGTCACATACCGCACCGGCTTCCCATCCTTGCCCGGCCCCGACCAGCTCATCGTTCCCCCGGGCTTCAGGTCCAGCGCAAAGTCCGCGCCCATGAAGATCTTCCGATTCGCCGCCTTCGACACGAACCCATCCCAGACCTTCTCCACGGGGGCGGCGATGTAAAAGGTAAAAATCAATGGCGCCTTCGCCATATCAATCCTCCAGACACTGCTCGAAGATCATGGAGCGTCTCGGTCAGACTCTAGCAAAATATCCAAACGAAAGACCAGCAGACCGGCGTTCTCCGGAGGTTATTGCGGCGGAATGAGTTCTGGTTGCGAAGTCCTGCAACGATCCAAATTGCTTGGTCATTCCGTACAGCCAGGCCGCAAGAGGA
>CAZILJ010000154.1:0-10287 GCA_964539915.1 uncultured Acidobacteriaceae bacterium
GCCCCGGTGGCACGAGTAGCAGGTAACCTCGCGATGGCCTTCGAAATTGTCCTTATTGATAGCGAACATCATTTCCATCATCTTGCGTGCTGTCAGTTTGGTCTTCTTGTCGTCCTTTTCAAATGCGCCCTGCACATGGCAGAACTCACACTCCACTCCCAGCGAGGCCGTGACGAATTGCATGGTCGGAAATATCTGTTCGGCCGGAACACCCTTGAGCGCCTGGATGTTCTTGAATTGTTCCTCCGCCTTCTTGCCAGCCACGTCGGCTGCCGCTTGCGCAGGGCTTGCCGTGTGCGTCGCGGCGGACGATTGAGCTTTTGCCCCACGAATTACGAATCCGGTTGCCACAAAAAAAGCCACGATAGCTAGAACTTCCGCCCGCTTTGCGTTCATCAATTTTCTTCTCCCAGTCATTCCCCTTGGCGATTGCTGCGCCAATGTCCCAGCGCACTTGGCGGTTTAGATTTGTCCGAACCCAGAGTGTAACAGCAGGTAGCAAGCGCCTCAGGGCCGGTTACTGTAAACATATTTGCCCGAAATCTCCGCCACTTGGAACTTGTCCGGTAAAAGCGCATCCACCTTTGTTTTCAGATGCGGCGGCACAAACAGGAACACTCTTTCATGTCCGGCCCAATCCTGCTGCAAATCCGCAGCACTCAAATAAATCTTCGGAGCGTCCGCAAACGTCGAGCCGAACCACATCGACGTCGTCCGCCCTTCCACCAGATCGATCGGCCTTTGCAAATAAAACAGCAAAGATGATCCAAAGGCCTGATCGCCGTAAATCATCACTCGATCCTCCGGGCGCGCCCGCGCTGCAATTTCGCGCGCCAAGTCTTTCGACGACAAGTACGGGCCAAACCGAGCGAGCGCAATATGCGCCGCCACCAGAAACACGGCCATCCCCGCACCCAAGGCCCAAGTCGCCGCATAGTGTCTCCGCCGAATCCGAAGAAAAAAAGAAAGCAGGGGAGCGACCATCAAGGCCACCGCGGCCAATGCCGCCGGCAGGCGCAATGCCGCGAACGACGCGTAACTCAAATCGAGCACGTGCGACGTCGACAAAGTGTCGGTATCCATATTGTGCGTCGCCAGCACGTTCCCAATGTCGGGCTCAAACGGCAGATGACGCGATTGCCACAGAAGCGCCAGCAGGGTTATGCCGGCAGCCAGACCCACCACGGCCGGAGCTCCCGCCGAGACCCTAAGCCATCCCCTCCGCAGGCCCGCGACGCAATCGCTAATTTCGTATCGCGCCACGCCATCGGCTAACAGCATCAGCAAGGGGAAGTAGGCTGGAAACGTGTAGTACTCTTGGTTCGTCGAAATCGCGAAGAAGACCAGCACCAGTCCTGCCAGTATCCAGCACAGCAAGCGAGAGCGCCTTCCAAAATCACCGCGACTAGATGCCCGCTCGTCCATGATTGTGCGGATCGCCGCCGGGAGATAAAAGCTCCACGGAAATAACCACACCAGGTGCAACGACCAATAAAGCGCCCACGGCAGCTTGTTGTAGTCGCGCGGATATCGCTTGCCCAAGAACCTCAGAACATGTTCGTTGATGAAGTAGAACCAGAAAAATCCGTGGCCGCCCTCGCCGCCCGTGTTCCTGAGGCCAGCCAGAATGTGCCACGGCGCGGCGATCAGCAAAACTAGCGCCAGCCCAGACGCCAACCGGAACTCTCGCCAGCGCCGCCATTCCCCGGTCAGCGCCAAGTACAAAAATGCTGCCCCCCCGGGAAACGCCAGGGCAATCAACCCCTTCGTCAGCACACCCAGAGCCATGCATGCATATCCCGCGTACCATTGCCACGCCCGGCCACCGGGTTCCAGTGCACTCAGAAAGAAATACAGCGACGCTGCGATCAGCAAACTCAGCAGCACATCGGGGATCAGAACCCGCGTAAACAAAAACACCCCGGCACTGGTGTACACGAACAATCCCGCATAAATGCCCGCCCGTTCGCCGAACGCCCGCCGTCCCCACACCACGGCGAGTATTCCCAGCAAGAGGACCGAGAGTGCCATGGGCAGCCGCGAGGCAAACTCATTCACTCCGAAGATGTGAAAGCAGAACGCAACCAGCCAGTAGGGTAGCGGAGCCTTCTCCAGATACCGCACTCCGTTTACGTGCAGCGTGACATAATCGCCGGTCACGAACATCTCCCGGGCCGCCTCGGCGTGCGTGCTATCGGCATCGTCGAGCAAGGCTGGCGCGAATAGCGAACCGAGATACACCGCGACAAAAACAATGGCAAGCGCCCAATAAGACGCCGCACGCAGCCGTTCCGGCAGTCGACTCCGTTCTTCAGAGATTGTTGGCGTGGAAATGGCGCTCAATTGGCGTGAACCCATTTAAGTGTTACAGAGAGAGCCCAAGGCCGCAAGTTCAGCGCTCTTCCGAGAGCGAAGCGACCACGTTCCGAACTCCGTCCACCACTCGCGCCATCTTTTCGAAATCCACTTTGTCCGCCCTGTCGAGAGCGGTGTGATAGTACGGATACCGAAATACTGCCGTGTCGGTGATCATGATGGCCGGATATCCTTCCTGCCAAAACGACCGGTGATCCGACCAACCGACGCCCGGCAAAGTCGGGGGGCCGGCAATGCCTTCGGACGGAAACCTGGCAGACTCACGGAATCTGCGGACCGCCCGCCGCACCAGGTCACCTGATTCGTCATTTCCGACAAAAGCGATGAAATTGCCACGGCTCGGATAGAAGAGACTAACCAGTGCGGGATATTTCTGACTGCCACGTGCATCAGAATAAAATCCAATCGTTTCCCGCGAGATCATCGCCGCCACCGGGATACCGTCGCGCCGCAGTTGGTGCGCATACACCAAGCTGCCCATTGGCTCGGTCTGGAAATACGGTGGCTCCTCATTTTTAGAAAAAACACAAACCGTACGTCCGGCGCAGCTTGTTCCCTTTGAGGAGCCGTGCCAGTTCCAATGTGGCAGCCACGCCCGAGCATTTTCATTCGCCCCTACGGTTCCCCCTACGCTGTCATCGTGAGAGCCCACAACAACGGCTGCCTCGGATTTCTCACTTCCAAGAAACTGTGCTTCGAGATTGGCCACCACCTGCCCCTCGACCCTATACGGCTGTTCTGTAACGGTGCAACCGGCGTGGACGAGGTTTTGCTCAAGATAGTCAGTGATGGCTTCGAAAGATCCCGCAGAATGCACGTTTCTCTCGCCGATCGTCGCTGAGAGATACCTGACGTGTCCTGAAAGGCGGCTAGCAACTTCCGACTGCACCTCGGTCAAGGGAGGAAGTGGTCCTTTGTACGGACTCAATGGCATCTGCGTCATCCGCCAGAGCGAGACGAAACCTGTCGCAGCCGCGACGGTCAACGCCAGGATGACGATTCGCAGAACCCATTTCGGACGAGTCGGCGGGCTGATCGATTCAAACATGAGTCAAAGCCGACGCTGGCTCAGCATGAACTCCGCACCTATTTCTGAGCGCCCGACGCCTGCCGCACAAAAAACTTCCACTTATCCATGCCTGCCGCCACCGCCACATCAAAGAATCCCACCATCATTTCGTCGGAAGTTTGATCGCCCCAGGTCACGGTTTTCCCCGGATCAGGATTGTGCGGATTATTTTTCGAATTGTCATACCAGGCAATGGCCCGCAGACGCGTCCCCGCCTTCAGGCAGCGCGGCTCTGCCAGCCTGTAGCTCAGCTGCCAATGGAAGTGATAGTTCACACGCAGCAATACTTCGATGCTGCCATCGTCATTCACTAGGTCGTACTCGAAGCGCTTCCCCCGCAGATGCATGTGCGGAAACAGGCTTAGCAGCGTCGCGTCATTGGGAAGCGTGCCCTCGACTTCCACGCGAAAATTATCAGCACCCGGTGGAATGATCAGCGCATGATTGTTCACCTGTAAAGTGATGACCCTCTGCTTCGGCGGTGTCTTCGCGAATACCAAACCGAGGCTGGTCTGATCTTGATCCGCCGACCCGTTCGTCGTGTAATGCATCTGAAATACAAGGTCAGATCCTGCAGGCACAAACTTCGCCATTCCATCCGGCCACTGGTCCGGCGAACTGCCGGGCGCATACACAAGCAGCAGATCGCTTGTGGTCTCGTGCGCCTCGCGCCGCTCGAGCGGATCGTTCAACGCCGACGCCGTGAACGGCTCGCCCACTGGCGCGTGCCGCAGCCATTGCGAATCAGGCGGGCGGATATACACCACCGCGTGATGCACGTGCGCGGGGCTGCCCGGCCGGAACTCCGACATCTGTACCCACCGGTCTTCCGCAAAATGCGTCGGCACAATTTCATACGTGTATTCGACGTCGCCTCCTGCGGGAATCTGCACCGGCCTTGGCATCTTCACCACCAGATCAGGCTTCGCAATATTCCATCCTTCAGGCCAGTTTCGCGGCGCCCGCACATCATGGGAATCCCCCGCCGGCGCCCCCGCTCGAGCCCACGCTGTAATCGTCGCAATCTGCTCGGGAGTCAAGGAAGCATCGTTGACAAAATGTCCGTATCGCGAATCGGCGAACCACGGCGGCATCATCTTGCTCTCGACCGCATGCGCGATCGCTCCCGCCCACGGACGCGTCTGTTCGTAGGTCACAAGCGGCATGGGCGCAACTTCCCCGGCGCGATGGCAACTCTGGCAGCGATCCTCGAAGATGGGCAGAACACTCTTATAAAACGTCGGTGGCAACAAATTGCCACGCGGTTCGGGGCCGCGGCCGGGCATCTGCCAGCCAGCAACCGCAGACACGAGCGCGATCGCGGCGAACACAAGCCCCCATTTCCTCACGAGCGCAGAAACTCCAACGTCAGGGCCCAAGCCTGCCGCGCGGAAAACGGCTCGTAGGATGGCCGCTGGTCACAGAAAAACGCATGATCCGCGTTCGAGAACTCGACATTGACGTAAACCTTGTTGTGCGCTTTCAGGGCATCCGCAACCGCGTTCCGGTGTTCCGGCGTGATGTGCTTATCCAATCCACCCCAAATCAGCAGAGACGGTCCGTGCGTCTTCGAGGCGCGATCCAGCAACCCGGGAGCGATTCCTCCTCCATAAAATGAAACGGCTTTTCGCACCGGAACCGCACTGTTCGTGAGAAATGAAACGCGACCTCCCATGCAAAATCCCACACAGGAAATGGCTTCCGGCATCACCTGCGAGTCGAAACTCAGCCATTCGAACGTAGCCCGCACGTCCGCCTCAGTAGCCTCGTTCGTCATGGCCCGCATGTGCGGCATGACTGCCTGGAAGTCCGCATAACTACCCTCGAATCCCGGCGGCGCTGTGCGGTGAAATAATTCGGGCGCGATGGCCACGTATCCCTGGGCGGCCAACCTCTCGGTCACGTCCCGAATGTGTCCGTTAACCCCGAACGCCTCTTGAAAGACCATTAAGCCGGGATGCGGACCTCCGCTCGCGGGACGCGCCAGGTAGGCCCACATCATGGTGCCATCAGATACATTCAGTTCGACTTTCTCCTTCACAATTCCAGCCACCGCCATATATGTCCTAAGCCCTCTCTACCCTGATTCCCGGCCCTACACCTTCTTCCAGAGTTCTTCCTCTCAGTTTCGCACAAACATCCCGCAGACCGCGATCACGGCGCCGCCCTCGAAAAGATGCTAAATTCGTCTTTTCATGTCTGCCCCAAATTCCAGCTTCGTTCGCGCTTGCAAGTCCCAACCTGTCGACCACACGCCCGTCTGGTTCATGCGACAGGCGGGACGCTACATGCCGGAGTATCGCGCGGTCCGCAAGCAGCACTCGCTTCTGGAGATTTGCAAACAACCCAGGCTCGCAGCCGAGGTCACCATTACTGCGGCCGAGTTCCTTGGCGTCGATGCCGCCATCATCTTCGCCGACCTGCTGCTGCCGCTCGAGGTCATGGGCCTGCCCTTTCATTTTTCGGCGGGCGAAGGGCCGGTCATCGAGAAGCCGGTTCGCAGCAAGGAGGACATCGCGGACCTTCGAACCGACCGCGCTACCGAACTCGGCTATGTCTCCGAAGCGGTCAGCCTGGTGGCCAAGCACTTCGCGGGACGCATCCCCGTAATCGGTTTCTGTGGCGCGCCCTTCACCCTCGCCAGCTACATGATCGAAGGCGGCGGCTCGCGGAACTACATTCACGCCAAGAAAATGATGTACAACTCTCCCCTCGAATGGGACGCGCTGATGCGCAAATTGGTTGTCGTCACGTCCTCTTATGCCGCCGATCAGGTGCGGGCCGGCGCCGATGTCATTCAGATTTTCGACAGCTGGGTCGGATGCCTCAGTGTCGAGGACTATCGCCACTACGTGCTGCCGCACGTCACTGGTATGGTGAAGCAGTTGCAGAAAACCGGAGCGCCCATCATTTATTTCGGTACCGACAGCGCTACTCTGCTTCCTGCCATGAATGAAACCGGAGCTGACGTGATTGGCCTCGACTGGCGTATTCCGCTCGACGAGGGCTGGGCCCGCCTTGGTCATCGATGCGCCGTGCAGGGCAATCTGGATCCCGTCCTGCTCTTCGCCCACTGGGAGGAATTAAAGTCACGCGCGCAAGACATCCTCCGCCTAGCCGCCGGACGCCCCGGCCACATCTTCAATCTCGGCCACGGCATCTTGCCAGAGACTCCCGTAGAAAACGTCAAGAATCTCGCGCGTTTCGTACAAGAGCATTCTGGCCCGGCGACCGGCTCTCGCAACCCGGCTTCCGGAGGGCGAGAAACGAAAGCCGGAAGTCGCACTCCATGACCCGCATCGCCATCGTTGGAGGCGGCATCTCCGGCCTCGCTGCTGCCTTCTCCCTGGAAGAGCAGCGACGTTCGGGCGCCCATGTCGAGTACACCCTCTACGAAGCAACCTCGCGGCTGGGCGGCGTTCTCCGCACCGAGCACATCGACGAATGCCTCGTCGAAGCCGGACCGGACTCCTTCCTCACCGAAAAGCCTTGGGCCACTGATCTCTGCCGAGAGCTAGGGCTTGGCGATCGGCTCATCGGCTCAAACGACGCCGACCGCAAAACCTACATCCTGACGAAGGGCCGCCTGGTCCTTATGCCCGACGGGCTGATGTTCATGGTCCCCACAAAGATTCTCCCCACGGGCCTGTCCCCGCTTTTCTCATGGAAGACCAAGCTGCGCATAACGCAGGAGTTGTTTCATCCGCCGCGTGCCGCCGAGCACGACGAGTCCGTGGCTGCGTTCGTGGAGCGCCACTACGGCTCCGAGATGGTCGACCGCCTCGCCGATCCGCTGCTCTCCGGCGTTTACGGCGGAGAAGCTGCGAGCCTCAGCGTTCGCGCCGTTCTTCCACGCTTTGCCGATATGGAGCGTACTCACGGCAGTCTGGGCCGTGCCATGCTTGCGGCGCGAAGGAAAACGCCGGCAGGGCCGCCGAAGGCCGCCTCGCCGCTTTTTACTTCTCTCCAGGATGGCATGCAGCACCTTACCGAGACAGTAGCCTCGCGGCTGCCCCCAGCCTCTTTGCTGAGAAACGCGCCCGTCCAGGCCATGCAATTCGAAGCCGGTGGCTGGGTCGTCTCTGCAGGCATGCAATCGGACCACTTCGACGGTGTCATTGTCGCCCTTCCCGCTCCCGCTGCAGCCGCTGTGCTTCGCCTCGCGAGTCCCCAGCTTTCCACCGAACTCGCCGCCATCGAGTACAGTTCCTCGATCACCGTCGGCCTTGGCTACGATCTCGAGGTCCGCCAGTCTCTTCCCCCTGGATTCGGATTTCTTGTACCCCGCAGCGAAGGCAAGCTCTTGCTGGCTGCGACTTTCGTTCACAACAAATTTCCGCACCGCGCTCCTGAAGATCGCGCCCTGCTACGTTGCTTTTTTGCTGGGAGGAATGCCGAGCAAGTGTGGCAACTCACCGACGACAAGCTTATTGGGATCGTACGCAACGAATTGCGGCAAATCCTTGGCCTGCGAGCCGAGCCTCTGTTCACTCGGGTCTATAAATGGAAGTCTGCCATGGCGCAATACGGCGTCGGCCACCTCGATCGCCTCGACCGCATCGAAAACCTTCGCCGGCAGTTGCCCGGCCTAGCCTTGGCTGGCAATGCCTACCGTGGCATCGGCGTCCCTGACTGTATTCGCTCGGGTCGCGACGCTGCCCAGCAACTGGCACAGCTGTGAGCTCGTTGATCTTCATGTGGCGACGGCCACCTCGGCGCTCCCGGCAGGGCGCAGCCCGCCGGACCAGAGCACACGAAGAGGCTGACCTCCTTTCGTTGTCAGCATAGAGAAAGGCCGTCAACAGGAATGTTGACGGCCTTTTGTTTTGACCTCTTATCGATTGGGCTTCGCTTCCTACGCGCTCACCTGGGATTCCGGCGCCTCTTCATACGCAACCTCGCTGTCGGGATTCCGCGGCTGCCGCGGCTTCCGCCCAAACACGGATTCCGTCACCAGTTTGAAGATCGTGTGCCGGTTCTCGGTCACCACTTTTAGCCACGCCAGCTTCCCCAGCATCGGGAAATAGATTCCGCGGAAACAAAGCCGCGCGAGGAAGATGTTGATGCGATAGCCGACTGGCTGATCATCCAGCGCATCGACCGCCTGGGCCAAGGCTTCCGGACTATAAGCATGCGCCCATCCGTATTTCACTTCCTCGTGAGCCTCCTCCATGCTCATCTTCAGCGGAGTGTGAGCCATGGCGAAGGGAATGAATTCCTGCCAGTGCTTAACCCGGGTGAGTCGCCCCGCCGCTTCTAGCCGCTTGTACAGCGGTGTTGCCGGCAACGGAGTCAGCAGTCCAAAAATGGGCAGCCCCGGCGGCCAGGTGCGCACTTGCGCCAGAGTTCTCTCAGCCACCCCGGTCGTGTCGTTATCCATGCCAAAAATAAATGACGTAATCGCATAAACATTGCGCTTCGCCAGTCTCTCCAGCACTTCCGCATACTCACCCGGCTTGTTGAATCCCTTGTTCACATCCTTCAGATTCGCTGGGTCAATCGACTCCATGCCGATGAAGACCCACTTACCGCCGGACGCTGCAATTAAATCCACCAGTTCCTCATCCCGCAGGAGGTTGGCGCTGATCTGCGCCACCCAATTCACTTGGGCCCCGGCGGCAATGATGTCGCGTAGCAAGGACTTGGTGCGCTTCACGTTGATGGCGAAATTGTCGTCGATGAAGAACACCGCCATCTGCCCCTTTTCTTTGCGGCCGCGCGCTTTCAACAGCAGCAACTCGTTGACGACGCTTTCGTTGGTGCGAAATCGAATCGAGTCGCCGAAGAATCCAGTCACCGTGCAAAACTCGCAGCCGTAAGGACAGCCTCGGCCTGATTCGACGGGGACGATACGGAACGTTCCCCAGCCTTCTCCCACTTTCTGCAGCAACGCCTTCGCGGCGCGGGGCACAAGGTTGAATTGATCGAGATCGATCGATTGCCACGGAATCACGGGATATTGTTTCAGCGACGGCTTGCGTTCTTTACCGGTCTCATCCACCGGCTGATAGATCTCCTTCAGTTCGCCGCGGGCTGCGTCGTTGACCATCTGCGGCCAGGTTTCATCGGCTTCTCCTAAAGCAACTGCGTCGGCATGGCGGGGACCGCCGTCGCGACCCAGCGCCTCGTCGGCCAATTCAGTCACATGAGGCCCACCCATCACGACCTTCACTCCCGTAGCACGAATCGCATCCGCGATGCGATATGCCTTGGCAATCATGCGCGTCATCGCGCCGATGCCGACCAAATCGATCTTTTCGTCACGGACATACTGCGCGATCTGAACCTCGTTCATGGGCTTGGCATTGCCGTCAATCAGGACGACCTCATGTCCCGGCGGAGTCAAAGATTGAAGTAGGAACATCCAGAGGTGCGGCATGAAATTGCGGGTCACCCCGTTGTCGGGGCTATAAAGTAGAATTCTCACGAATGCCCCCTCCTCGGAGGGCGAAGGTATTCCACCGCACGGAAGGGTCACGAGCGATGCCAAGAACTGGCAACCTACGGATTGTCGGGATGAGGCTTGATGGGAAACTCAGAACCCAATGGGATTGTACACCCACGGAACCGCCCGCGAGTGCAGAGTCACTTTTGAGGCCGAAAATCTGGCCTTTTCAAGCCGGAAGGGACTTCGCTTTCTTATTCGCCTCATAGCGCAGCCGAGCCACCACCAATCGGATTTCTTCGTAAGTAATCTCCGGAGGCAAGGCATCTTTCAATGTTCGAAATCGTACCAAGGCTGCCAGATTTTGGCGCGCGCAAGCGGCTTCAATCACCGACAACCGATTGCCATCCACCCACTCCGCGCGAAATTCCAACTCGCCTTTCTCGATCAGTCCGGC
>CAZILJ010000155.1:0-7639 GCA_964539915.1 uncultured Acidobacteriaceae bacterium
CAAAAGGAAATCCTGCAAAAGACGGAAGCCGGCAAGATCGACATTCTGATTGGAACTCATCGCCTGATCTCGAAAGACGTAAAGTTCGCCGACCTCGGCCTGCTGGTGGTGGATGAGGAGCAGCGTTTCGGCCCCTTCCCCGTCACCATAGAAATGATCAGCCGCTTCCGCAATCCCAAGCAGCAGAAGGAAATTCTGCAGAAGACGGAAGCCGGCAAGATCGACATTCTCATCGGCACCCACCGTATTCTTTCGAAAGATCTCAAGTTCGCGGACCTCGGCCTGCTCATCGTCGACGAAGAACAGCGCTTCGGCGTGCGCCATAAAGAACGAATTAAGCAGATGCGCAAGCAAGTCGATGTGCTCACGATGTCGGCGACTCCCATCCCGCGAACGCTGCACATGTCGCTGGTCGGGCTGCGCGACATGAGCGTGATCGAAACACCTCCGAAAGACCGCATGGCGATTCAGACGGTCGTCGCCAGTTGGGATGACAAGCTCATTCAGTCAGCGATCGAACAGGAGCTCGAACGTGGCGGGCAAGTTTATTTCGTCCACAACCGTGTGGAGAGCATCTGGGAAATCGCCGCCAAACTGCAGGAGTTGGTTCCGAAGGCGCGCGTCATGGTGGGCCATGGCCAGATGGGAGAAACCGAACTCGAAAAAGTGATGCTAGGCTTTATGCATCACGGGGCCGACATTCTCGTGGCCACAACCATCATCGAAAATGGCCTCGACATTCCTTTGTGCAACACCATCCTCATCAATCGCGCCGACCGCCTGGGCTTATCGGAGCTCTATCAATTGCGCGGACGCGTGGGGCGCTCCAACCGCCGCGCATACGCCTACCTGCTGATTCCGAAAGAGGTCGAGCTCACTCCGATCGCTCGGCGCCGCTTGGCCGCATTGAAGGAATTCTCCGACCTGGGAGCCGGATTCAAGATTGCCGCGCTCGATCTCGAACTACGCGGCGCGGGAAATCTGTTGGGTGGCGAGCAGAGCGGACACATCGAAGCCATAGGATTCGAGCTTTACACCCAAATGCTCGAACGCGCAGTCCGCGAAATGAAGGGCGAAGCTGCGCCCGATGAGGCCGAAACGCAGCTGAACCTCGGACTCAACATCCGCATCAACTCGGATTACATTCCCGAAGAAAACCAGCGCCTGCAGATGTACAAGCGGGTGGCGCGCGTGGAAACCGAATCGCAACTGGCCGATGTGGGAGCGGAATTGCAGGATCGTTACGGACCGCCACCGCCCGCCGTGCGCAACCTGCTCGACTATGCCTCGCTGAAGCTGCTGTGCATACGCGTAGGCGTCAATGCGATCGAGCGCAAACGCGATTCGGTGACATTCAAGTTCCGGCAAAATGCCGCAGTCGATCCCGGACATTTGGCCCGCTTCGTCTCCAGCCAGCGTGGCGCGCAGTTCACGCCGGACGGGATGCTGAAGTTTGTTCTGAAGGCGACGACTGCCGACGAAGTCCTGCGATCGCTGCGCACAACTTTAGAGCAACTGGCCAGCGAAGAAGCGGCATCTGAAGTGCGATCCGTCGCAAACGAAAAACATTCTTAGCGAGCGCAGCGCAGGGTGTAGGTTCGAGCAGGTTCGAGCTCCCGGGGTCGCCAGTTATCAAACGCACCAGATACAATTGTCCGGCGCGTAAAAGAAGGCCGACCTAAGACCTGAAACCCGAAGATCTCCATGAAAATGAAAGTTCGCAAAGCCGTGTTCCCCGCCGCCGGACTGGGCACCCGTTTTCTGCCTGCCACCAAGGCCCAGCCCAAAGAGATGCTCCCGATCGTCGACAAGCCGATCATTCAATATGGCGTCGAAGAGGCCATGGCCTCCGGGTGCGACCAGATCGTCATTATCACCGGACGCGGCAAGCAGGCGATTGAAGACCATTTCGACGTTAGCTACGAGCTGGAAAAGATGCTCGAAGAGCGTCACAAGACCGATCTTCTCTCGATCGTCCGCAACATCTCTGACATGATCTACGTCGCCTACGTCCGCCAGAAAGAGGCGCTCGGCCTGGGCCATGCCGTGCTTATGGCGCGAGAACTCGTCGGGCATGAGCCGTTTGCCGTGCTGTTGGCGGACGATGTCATCGATGCGAAGGTGCCATGTCTGAAGCAGATGGCGGATGTCTTCGATCAGAAACAGTGCTCCGTGATTGCCGCGCAAGTGGTCGAAGGAAAGATGATTTCCTCCTACGGCGTCTTCGATGCCCAGCCCGCCGAGGGATTCAGCGGGCGCCTGTTCGAGATCCGCAATATGGTGGAGAAACCCAAGCCTGAAGAGGCTCCATCGAATCTCGCGATTATCGGCCGTTACATCTTGACGCCCGCGATCTTCGATTGCCTGGCCAAGACTCAAACCGGTGCTGGGGGCGAGTTGCAGCTCACCGACGGCATGCGAATGCTGCTGAAGCAGGAAAAAATGTACGCCTACGTCTACGAAGGCCGCCGCTACGACACCGGCGACAAACTCGGATTCCTGAAAGCCACGGTAGAATTCGCCCTCAAGCGCAACGACCTGGGCGGCCCGTTCCGTGAATACTTAAAGGGATTGAAGCTTTAGGTCGACCGCCAGGTCGAAGTCATTTCGAGACCCATTGGTCTATGGAATTCCGGGTGCCATCGAATTGTTATTCCGAGAAGCGATGGCGACGAGAAACCCGCCTTTCTGCCGGGGCCAGCAAACAGCAGGTTCCTCGCGGCGCTCGGAATGAGAAGGGGAATTAGCTTAACGGACTCTTCAGCTTCTTCGACTTTTCTTCCACGCCCCGCGCCAGTTTCTCCTTGTGCGCCTCAAGCTTCTTCGCGATCGAAGTGTCGCCCAAAGCAATCATCTGCGCCGCCAGAATTCCAGCGTTTGTCGCTCCCGGCTTCCCAATCGCCACGGTAGCCACCGGAATCCCAGCCGGCATCTGCACGGTCGCCAGCAGGGAATCCATTCCCTGCAGAGAAGTGGATGGAATGGGCACGCCAATCACCGGCAGAGTCGTGTGCGCCGCAATCACGCCGGCCAGATGCGCCGCTCCGCCCGCACCCGCAATGATCACCTGAATGCCGCGCTGCGCAGCCTTGCGCGCGAAGTCGGCCGTACGGTCCGGCGAACGATGCGCCGAAGTCACGTCAATTTCGTAGGCGATGCCGAATTCATCGAGCGCTTTTCCGGCCTCGCGCATGATCTCCAGATCGGAGTCGCTGCCCATCACAATTGAAACCAAAATCTTACTCATGTTCCCTTCCCAAAATGAATGTCATCCTAACGAGGATTTTGCTGCGCGAAACGCGAAGCAAAACCGCAGTCGAAGGATCCCTTTACGATCGCGCATTATACTGCCCGAATCATCTATGCCTCGATCATTTCTTCAGCGCCCGCGCGGCAATATCTTTCCGGTAGTGCGCCTCGTCAAAACTGATCTTTGCGCACGCTTCGTAAACCCGTCCAACCGCGGTCTGCAGATCTCTAGCCCGTGCCGTCACTCCCAACACCCGCCCGCCCGCGGTGTAGTAAACCCCGTCGCGCTTCGACGTTCCCGCATGAAACACTTTCACGCCTTCCACTGACCCTGCCTCGTCGAGCCCCTCGATTCGCTTCCCCGCTTCAAATGTTCCCGGATACCCGCCCGACGACATCACCACGCACACAGACGCATCTTGCGACCACTTGAAATCTCCTTCGCTCACGCGCCCTTCAATCGAAGCCTCCAGCGCGTCGATCAGATCGCTCTCGAGCCGCATCAGAATCGGCTGTGTCTCCGGGTCGCCAAAGCGGCAGTTGAACTCCAGCACCATGGGGCCACGCGCTGTCATCATCAGCCCGCAGTAGAGTACGCCCTTAAACTCCGCGCCTTCGGCCTTCATCCCTGCCACCACGGGGCGCGCGATGTGGTGGACCAACCAGTCGCGCATCTGGTCGTCCACGATTTCGGTAGTCGAATAAGCGCCCATGCCGCCCGTGTTCGGACCGGTATCGCCGTCACCCACGCGCTTGTGGTCCTGCGCCGCCACTAGCGGAGCCACGCGCTCCCCGTCGCTGAACACGAGGAAGGAAAGCTCATCGCCCGTCAAACACTCTTCCAGCACGACTCGCGCTCCTGCCTCGCCCAGCATTTTCCCGCTGAGCATTCCCGCGGCCACGCTGGCGGCCTCTTCTTTGTCCTTGGCGATAACCACGCCTTTCCCCGCAGCCAGGCCATCCGCTTTCACTACGACCGGCACGTGAAAATGTCCAAGAGCCTCGCGCACCTGCTCGATCGAATCACATATTGCAAATGGAGCTGTAGGAATATGGTGACGCTGCAGGAATTCCTTGGCGAAACTCTTGCTCGATTCCAGTTGTGCGGCGGACTGCGTCGGCCCAAACGCCCGCCATCCGCGCCGCTCAAACTCATCCACCACGCCCAAAGTCAGAGGAAGTTCCGGTCCAACCACGGTCAAATCGGGTTGAAGGCGCGCCGCCAAGGCCGTGATCGAATTCAAATTCTGCAGGTCGACCGCAACGCATTCAGCTTCGCTTGTAATGCCGCCGTTCCCCGGCGCGCAGTAAAGCTGCGAAATGCGCGGCGACTGCCGCAGCTTCCATACCAGCGCATGCTCGCGTCCGCCACTTCCTAGGACCAGAACTTTCATAAGCTGGGAAAATTAAGGTTAGGGGTTGAACCGGAATGCTGTCAAACCGCACCGCCTGGCGCGCCGATCACGACCTGCTTACTTCAAATATGCTCTCACCCGAGAAATTAAATCTTCAGTCAGTTCCTCTGGCGATTCCGGCCCGCGGTCGGGATGCGTGATGTGCAGTCGGATATGATCCTCGAGAATCTCGGCCATCAAGCTGTTCACCCCGCCGCGAATCGCCGCCAGCAGCATCAGGATGTCGGCGCACTCATCTCCTTCGGCGACTGCCCGCTCCACCGCGCCGATTTGTCCACCCAGCCGCTTCATTCGCGAAAACAGTTTCTGTTTTTCTTTGAAAATTCCGACCGTTTGTCTTTCATTTTTTTGCGTTTCCCCGCACTTTTCTTGACAGGTGCCCAAGGTGGAACGCAACTCTGTACGCATGAGCTGGGTCGTGGTCACCGACAGCGCTGGCGGCCGGCAGCTGCAAATGCAGTGGGCGTCATCAGAGGCCAACCTCCGACGGCGCTGTAGCCGTGTCTCTCGCTCGTAACACTCCTTTAACCCGACCAGAGTAAGGTTAGAGATTGTCCCAGCCGCGTTTGTCTGACAAGCGGGCAGAGTTCACTTAACTATAGTTAAGTCATTGTGGTACAGTGACGTTAATGATATCGGGCATGATCCGAACGTGGGAATCGGTCGCAAATCTTGCCAAGCACGCCTGCTTCCGTGGCTAAGATTATTTGGAAGAATGAACTTTCAAAACAAACTTGCTCCACTGGGCGCGCTTTCGCTGCTGCTCGGGTTGCTCGCGGTGGCTGCCCTTACGGGTGCGCTGTTCGCGCAGCAGTCCGATCCGCAGCTTTCCGCACCAGAACCCACCACGCCGCGAGCTGACGTCGCCGCCCTTCCCGACCCGCCAGATCCACCGGCTGATGACAGCACGGAATCCATGTTCCCTCATTTCAAGGACACGCGCTTCTGGCTGACCGGTCAGGCGAACTTCATCTTTCAGACGCATCCCGATTTTCGCGCTCCCTACAGCGGCCCGCACAGTCTGAGCCCGCGCTATGAGAAAGCAACGTCGCGCCTGATGACGCTCTATACTGGGGTGCGCCTCAACAACTCCAGCGAAGTTCTGGTTGATATCGAAGAAGCCGGCGGCGCCGCACTAAGCACTGGCCTCGGCTTGGCTGGCGATACCGATCTCGACATCGTCCGCAACCCCCTTCTTAGCAAAGCCCCCTATGTCGGACGCGCCATGGTCCACCATGTCTTCGCACTGAGCCAAGATAGAGTCGAAAACCAGCGCAACCCGTTTTCGCTCTTCGAAGAGCTTCCGCGACGCCGTCTGGAAGTCCGCTTCGGCAAGTTCAGCATGCCCGATTTCTTCGATCTCAATTCGGTGGGTTCTGATACCCACTTCCAGTTCATGAATTGGACGATTGACAACAATGGCGCCTGGGACTATGCCGCCGACACCCGGGGCTATACCGTCGGCGCCACCGCAGACTATGAGGACCGCAACTGGGGATTTCGGTTCGCCGAGGCCCTTATGCCAAAGGTGGCCAACGGCATCGATCTGGTTTGGAAACCGTGGCAGGCGCACGCCGAAAACTTCGAATACGAACTACGTCGAGGCGTGATCCCAGCAAAAGCCGGAGTCGTCCGTTTGCTGGCCTACACCAACTCCGCCAACATGGGCATCTACCGCGATCAGGTCATCAAGGCGGCCGCAGAGAACACCATGCCCGATATCACTGCCCATCCCTGGCGCATCACGCGAAAGTACGGGTTCGGTATCAACATGGAGCAGAATCTCACCCACTACCTCACCGCATTCGCCCGCTTCGGCTGGGATAACGGCAAGACCGAATCCTTCGCTTACACGGAAGTGGACCAAACCCTCGCTCAAGGGGTGGGAGCGAGTGGCGCTTGGTGGCATCGCAAGCAGGATCGCGCCGGTGCCGCCTTCGTTACGAATGCCATCAAGAAAGATCACCAGAACTATCTGGCGGCGGGCGGCGTGGGATTTCTTCTCGGCGACGGAAAGTTGAACTACGGCCGCGAAAATATTCTGGAGTCCTACTACACCGTGCACACATGGCGCGGCATCTATCTCGCGCCGGGTGTGCAATACATCGTTAATCCGGGTTACAACCGCGACCGCGGACCAGTCGTCGTGCCCTCTTTTCGTGCTCACATCGAGTTCTAGGCGGCGGCGCCGCACCGCGAAAGCAGGTTTCGGAGATCTCGAATATCTTGAAACCAGCTACCTTAACGCCAGTTCACCATTGAACTGCTGGATAATTCCGTAGCATTCGCAGGCGGAGCTTTCCAGTTTCTTACGGTTCAGAATCCGTACTGAGCCCCGCGTGTATTCTATGATCCGTCGTTTCTGCAGCTCGCTTGCCGCCAGGCTCACGCTGGGACGATCGGTTCCCAGCATCATCGCCAGAAAGTCATGGGTGATCTGCAGCAATCCTGAATTAACCCGGTCCTGGGCCAGCAGGAGCCAGCGCGAAAGACGTTGTTCAATGTCATGCAAGCGATTGCAGCCCGCAGTTTGTGCAACTTGCAATCCGTGCACTGCCGCATACCGATGCAAGAGAGTTAGCAGCGCCGGACTCGACACCAACACCGTTTCTAGTTCATCGACGCTTATCTTGAAGCCCTCGCCCCCAATTTGCATCACCGCTCGGTGCGGGCTCCTGCGGAGTCCCGCGGCCACCGGAATCGGGGTAAATCCTTCGTTTCCAACGACACCGACCTCGACGCTTTCTCCCTTCTGTGTCGTGAAGACCAGCGAAACCATGCCTGTGTTTAAGAAGTATGCTTCGTCCAGTTTTCGGTTAGCCTCTTGCAAGCTCAAACGCTGCGGGAGGGGAACGAAGTGCAGATGCGGCCGAATCGTGGCGAATTCTTCATCCGGAATAGAAAGCAAGATGGCGTTCGCAACCGGTTTTCCTGCCGGGTTCGTCCGTGCTCCGGCATCTAAAGGTTGAGGGTCT
>CAZILJ010000156.1:0-4085 GCA_964539915.1 uncultured Acidobacteriaceae bacterium
ACCGGCATCCGCGCCTTCTGCTCTTTCGAAGATGCTGTGGTTCGCGCAGATCCAGCGGGCGTGGGTGCCACGACCGCAGCTACCTGCGCGGCGTTTACCCCGCTCAACTAATAAGAAGTGGGTTGAAGTTGGCAAAGTACCTGGGGGAGGGTACGAGCCTGGGAGCAGCGAACGCGAGTTCGCTGCTCTTTTGTTTTTCCTGCTGTTTTTCCTGCAATTTCTGCGCGGTGCGCATTCGTCGCCTTCAGCGGTGACATTTTCTGTCGGACTTGTACGGCATCATGCAAATCGGGCCCTCCGATTCGCCATCCCGCCTCGGCTAACCCACTGATTCACAGAGTGTTAAGTTAATTACTAATGTTTCCGGAGCGCGCAACGGACATGGTACTGAAACTGCTACTCAATTACCGACCGATGAATACGAACAAACCATCGCGAGGAGCAAGGCTTATGCGTTCGGCAAAGGGATTCTCGCTTATCGAGTTGCTGATCGTGGTGGCGATTATTCTTATCATCGCCGCGATCGCGATTCCCAACCTGCTGCAAGCCAAGATAGCGGCCAACGAATCGTCCGCAGCCGCTGGGCTGCATGTCCTTCAGACCGCAGAAGTCGCCTACAACACCGCCTATCCGGCCGTTGGTTTTGCCGATGGCATAGCACAGTTGGGCGGGGTGGCTCCGTGCACTCCAGCCTCAACCGCGGCATGCCTTGTCGATAATGTGCTGGCCACGGCAATCCCTGGCAGTGGGGGCAAGAGCGGCTACCTCTATCAGGCAACCGGCAACAAGGGCGGGGGATCCACCTTCAACACTGGTTATGTCGTGGGGGCAGCGCCCATCGCCTTCCCTTCCAGTGGAAACCGTGATTTCTGCTCCACCAGCGATGTGACTCTGCATGCGAAAATGGGCACCGCAGGCGACCTGCCGGTCACCACGGAAGTCGCCTGTGTCGCATTCCCTGTGGCTCCATAACGACTGGGTCACCGCACCGAATTGAGAATTCCTTAGCCTGGCTGTTTTCTCTGGTCCAAAGCGTCCGCTACTGATTTCGCTTTTGACTAATAGTGACTCTCGTAACCGGCAGGGTGATCTTCTATGGCTGTATCTTGCTTATAATATTTTCCGGAAATACTCTTCGGTAGTCCCTGAGCACAATGGCCGCGATTGAAATTCTTGGTTTGGAAAAAACCTACATGGTGGGCTTCTGGCGCAAGCGCCCGAAGCGGGCCTTGCAGCCGCTTCATCTTACCGTCGAGGAGGGAGAGATCTTTGGCTTCCTCGGCCCCAATGGCGCAGGCAAAACCACGACTTTGAAAATGCTGATGGGCCTGGTGTTCCCGACTGCCGGGACGGCTCGCATCTTGGGCCGCGAATGGACCGATCCCGAAATCAAAGCGCAGATCGGCTTCCTGCCTGAGCAGCCTTATTTCTACGACTACCTGACCGCCCACGAACTGCTGGACTACTATGGACAGCTCTCGGGAGTTCCCGCCAAAGATCGCAACCGCCGCGTGGAAGAAGTATTGCAGCGCGTGGGCCTTACCGACATCAGAGGGCTGCAGTTGCGCAAGTTCTCCAAAGGCATGCTGCAGCGCGCCGGAATCGCGCAAGCCATCCTCCACAACCCCAAGCTAGTTTTCTTCGACGAGCCGATGTCGGGCCTCGATCCCCTGGGTCGCCGTGAAGTTCGAGACCTGATGGAGCAGCTCAAGCAGGAAGGTAAAACAGTATTCTTCTCGACTCACATTCTGTCGGACGCTGAAGCCCTGTGCGATCGTGTCGCCATCATTCACAAGGGGGAATTGCGCGGCGTTGGTGCGGTGGAAGATTTGACCTCTACGGTTCAGGGCAAGGTGGAAGTCATCTGGCAAGGCACGCAAATTCCGGCCTCGATGAAGCTCCTGGGCGCGGAATGCCACGTCACGGGAGACACGGTCCGCGCCGTACTTCCCGAGAACCAGCAGGACGCAGCCATCGACGCGCTGCGCCGCGAGCGCATCCGCCTGATCGCGATCACTCCGCTGCGCACTTCGCTTGAAGCTTATTTTGTCGAGAAGTTACAGCAATCCCCAACCACCGCGGGGAAGACGTGGGGTACCGCAGTATGATCCCGCGCATGGTTCATATCGCGTCCAACACTTTTCGCGAAGCCGTGCGCGACCGCGTCCTCTACAACCTGATCGCCTTCGCTCTGCTGCTTTCGGGCGCAGCCATTTTTGTCGGCCAGATTTCCATCGAGATCGAGCGGTTGGTAGTCATCAACCTTGGCCTCACGGCAGTGTCGCTCTTCGGCGTAGTGATCGCCATCTTCATCGGAATCGGGCTGGTCTCGAAAGAAATCGAGAAGCGCACGCTCTATACCGTCCTCTCGCGTCCTGTGCGCCGCTGGGAGTTTATCGTCGGCAAGTTCCTGGGCTTGGCCGGAACCCTGGCGGTGAACACGTTCTTCATGGCTATTGGAGTGTTCGGCGCGCTGCTCTACGTTTCGCATAAGTTCTCCAAGCCCGACGCGCTGATCCTGGTGGCGCTGTATTTTATCGTCCTCGAGTTTCTGATTATTTGTTCGCTGGCTCTGCTGTTTTCGTCTTTCTCCTCGCCGCTACTCTCCGCGGTATTCGCGTTCTTGCTGTTCGTGATCGGAAGCTTCTCCGACGACCTGCGCGGATTCGCCACCCTGACTCACGGTATCACCCGCTGGTTTGCCACGGCCGCGGCCTATCTGGTGCCTAATTTCTCGGCGCTTAACGTGATCAGCGCGGTCGCGCATCAGCAGCCGATGGGCTCGCATCTGATCCTGCAGAACACGCTTTATGCCTTGTTCTATACGGCGATGGCCCTGAGCGGTGCAGTCTTGATCTTCGAGCGCAGGAACTTGAAATGACGGCGCCGCAGCGCACCACCGCCATCGCAGCCGCTTGCCTGGCCGTGTCGATGAGCGCTTGCGTTCTTCTGTTGCGGAACATTGACCGAATCCGTCCCAAAGCCACCATCGAGGACGCCCTCTACATCAGCTCGCCGAAGATGGTGAAGCGCGCCAGCCTGGGCTTCGACGGCTTGATGGCGTGCATTTACTGGACGCGCACGGTCCAGTATTTCGGCCACCGCCACTTCGACCGCGCGCGCACCTTCAACGAACTGGCTCCGCTGCTTGAGATCACCACCACTCTGGATCCGCACCTGCTTCCTGCCTACGGGTTCGGCGCCAGCTTCCTGGCCCCCCAACCGCCGGGGGGCGCCGGCGAACCGGAGCGCGCCATCCGGCTCATGGAGTATGGCATCGAGCACAATCCCGACAACTGGCACCTCTATTACGATCTCGGTTTCGTCTACTACACCGAGCTCAAAGATTACCGCAACGCGGCTGCGGTCTTTGAGCGCGGCTCGAAGGTTCCCAACGCGCATCCCTTCATGAAGATCATGGCCGCCCAGATGGCCATGCACGCCGGCGATTTCGCCACCGCCCGCATGTTATGGACCGCCACCTACGAATCGAGTAGCGAATCCATTATCCGGCAGAACGCCCTCGAACACCTGCGCGCACTCAAGGTGGACGAAGACGTCACCAACCTGGAATCCGCGGTCGCACGTTTCGCTGAGCGCACGGGAAGTCCACCCGTCAGCATGCCGGAACTCGTGATGGCTGAACATTTACCAGGCTTCACCGTCGATCCTGACGGTAATCCATACCAGCTGACACTGGATGGCCAGGTCCAAGTGCAAAACCCGGACGATTTCCCTTTCATCACCAAGGGCTTGCCTCCCGCATACAAACCTCCCCCGCCCACGTTCCACACCCAGAACTAGCAGCACAACTGCGCGCTTCTCGTATCATGATTGGGCGTTTGTGATTTTTATCGCATGGATTCGCTTCCACAAATTAGCGTGCTGCAAACCGCGTGGCAATGGTGGAGGTATGCTGCCGCCTTCGAGGGATACTTCCCCGCGACCAGCCGACTCTTCGGAGTGCTGTGGGAGTTCGCGCGCGATTCCACTCCGGAGCGTTTGCGGCAACGCTACGGCGATGCCGACTACGACTGGGATTACCGCGTCAACACTACCAGCGGCGCCGTGGGATGGCGCGACCG
>CAZILJ010000157.1:0-1756 GCA_964539915.1 uncultured Acidobacteriaceae bacterium
CCTGCACCTTCAGCCCAATCAGAGTGTTCACGTCGGCCTGAATACCGGCTTCTTTGAGCCCGTTGTAATACTCGGCGTCGGCGCCTTGCACTTTGAGTCCGATGATCTGGTTCATATCCGGATTGAGGCCGGAGGCGCGCAGCCCGCGAATGTACTCGGGAGTGATGCCTTGCACGCGCATCGCAATCAGGTTGTTTACGTCGAGATGCAGGCCCTGCTCTTGGAGCTCCCGGACATATTCCGGCGTGACGTCCTGAACTTTCAAGGCGATGAGTTGATCAACCGTAAGGTCGCCAAGTCCTGCAGCTTTCATGGAGTCAATGTAAGAAGATGCCGAGGAAGACTGCGATGCGGACTCTGAGGCGGATGAGTTCGCCCCAGTGCCTTGGGGATGAGCAGGCGAAGGCTTTGATCTTGGAGGGCTCGCGCTCGCAGGCTGTTGCGAAGGAGTGCTCGCAACCGGAGTTAGCTGCGAATCGTGGGCCGCAAGCGCGGACTTTGGGTGCGCGATCCCCACCAGCGCGTTTCCGGCGACCAATGCTGCAATCAGGCAGAGGATGCTGCCCGCCAATCCGATGCCGCGCATGCCCGCGCCCAGCGTCTTCAATCCGAGCACGCGAACGATGCGCTCGGTGAGCGGACCACGGTTCGCAGCCATGGCGAAAACCGGCGCGCTCCGCCATTCCTCCATTAGCGTAAGCGCACGCGCATACTCGACGGCGTTGCCGCACAGTGCGACCGCCATGTCATCGCAGCAATGCTCGCGTTCCGCCCGAATCTTTTTGTTCAGCCACCAGATCGCGGGATGGTAGAAGAGCAACGTCTCCACGCAAACCTGGAACACATTCACAAAGGGATCGAAGCGCTGAATGTGCGCCAGTTCATGAGCGATCACCGCCTCAAGCTGTTCTTCGGAGAGGCCCGTCAGGGCGGTCACCGGCAGGAACACGACAGGCCGAAACCACCCGATCACTGCCGGCGCCTGCAGCCACTTGCACTCGCAAAAATCAACCGCGCGATTGAGGCCGATCCTGTCCTGCAGGGTGGAGCAGATCTCGAGGACCCGCTCGCTGACGACCGACGATTGCCGGCGGCGTTCGCGCTCGAGCAGCAGGAACCCACCGGCGGAGCGAAGGCTGAAGAAGGCGACGCCAAGAAGCCATGCCTCGACCAGCCAGGGCAGGGCATCAAGTGAAGGCGCGAGAGGAATCGAGCGCGCGATGAGAAAAGGTTGGGCCGAACTTCTCGCCACGGTTCGGTTCCTGATCGTGGCCGATTCAGCCATACCGATCCGCGACGACTTTGCGATCGCTACTTCACCGGAACGTTGATGCCCATAGAAGAAAGTCGCCAGCGGAGCCAGCAGCATCAATCCCAACACCGCGAGGCCGACCAGATAGCGCTGCGACGCGCGACTACACAAGGCCATCGCACCTGCGGCCAGGGCCGCGAGCGCAGTTCCCTGCCAGAGAAAGTGCAACAAGGCCCATCCCAAGGACTGCATTGCGCTAGGAGAAACCCAATTCATCATGCTGGTCATCGCCCGCCCCTTTCATATTCATCCAGCAAACGGCGCAGTTCGCCAATCTCTTCCGGAGAAGACTTGCTTCCGGCCAGCGCATGCATCATCAACTGGCTCGCGGAACCCTCGAACACCCGCTGCAGCATATCCCCGGCGATTTGCCGTTTGGTTTGCTCGGCGGGCAGGCATGCTTCATAGACGTGCGCCCGCTGTGTTTCGTTTCGGCGCACGGTG
>CAZILJ010000158.1:0-6170 GCA_964539915.1 uncultured Acidobacteriaceae bacterium
GAACGCCCCGCCGCGCAGCACCTTTGCGCCGGCCTTCGCCACGGCCTCGGCAGTCGAAAGAATCTGCTCTCGCGATTCCACCGAACACGGCCCCGCCATCACCACAATCTCGTTCCCGCCCACGTCGATCCCGTTGGCCAACTTGACGATCGTTCCCTCTGGTCGAAAACTCCTCCCCGCCAGTTTGTAAGGCGAACTGATGCGATGAACTTCCTGCACCCCCGGCAACAGCTCGAGATTGCGAATATCAAAATCAATCCCCGACCCGACCGCTCCCAGCACGGTCATCCGCGCCCCCGTAGAGCGGTGCACTTCAAATCCGATCTTCACCAGGTGCTCGATCACCTGCTGAATCAGCTGCTCGTCCGCGCCTTCCTGCATCGCCACAATCATAAGAATCTCTCGTGTGAGTTTGGTCTTGAGCTTTTAGCTCTTAGCTCTCAAGGACGTCCTTGTCTTTCCCAAAAGCCTTGGCATTCCGAGCGAAGTCGAGGAACCTGCTTCTCCTCTCCCAGCAACCCCCTCAATCATTCACTTCCGAATCGAACTCCGTGCCCGCCTCCGCTGCTTCTGGCTTGGACACGATCTCTTCCTTCTGCACATTCCGCATCACGTCAATAATGCGCTCATAAATCCGCACCAGATCTCGCCCAGCCAGCGGCCCCCGATTCGCTTCCTGTACATTTTCAAAAACAATGCGCTCCCGATCCGGCTCATAAATAGGCAACGAGGTATCCCGCTTGAGCTTGCCAATCGCCACCGCAGCCCGAGCCCGCTCGCTCAGCAGTTCCACGAGCTTCCGGTCGAGCTCATCAATTTTCTTTCGCCAATCCTCGATGTCCATGAAAAGAAGCCTTCAGCCATCAGTAAATTCAGATCACGGGGATTCTCCCCCGGTTACGAGGCGGGTGCCCCATATCTCGCGTCCTTTGAGCGCCGTGGGGATTTTGAATGAGCTGAGGGCGGAGAGCTGAAAGCCGAAAGCCCGCTCACAAACTCGCCCACAGCCGCAGCCTCTCGTCCGCGATTCCGCTCCACGGTTTCCACGATCGCGCTGCCCACGACTACCGCGTCGGCAAACTCGCCGACTTCGGCAAACTGTTCCGGGGTCGAAATCCCAAATCCCAACGCGATCGGCAACTTGGTGACGCGCCGCAACCGCTTGACCAACTTGCGCGCATCGTCGGCGAGTTGCTGCCTGGCTCCCGTCACGCCCGTCCGCGACACCGCATACACAAATCCCCGCGAAGCCTCCGCAATGCGCTTCAGTCGATCATCCGGACTCGTGGGCGCGGCTAGAAATACCGGAGCCAGATCATTCCCTCGCATCGCCCGCAAATATTCCTCGGCCTCTTCCACTGGCAGATCTGTAACCAGCGCTCCGTCCACTCCCGCAGCCCGCGACACTCTGCAGAATTTCTCCATCCCCATGCGCAGAATGGGATTGAGATAGGAGAACACAATCAGCCCCGTGGATTGCGCATGCTGCCGCACCTCCGCCGCCAGCGTCAGCACCTGCCCGAGCGACGTTCCGTGTTTCAACGCCCGCTCGCTGGCCCGCTGAATCACCGGGCCATCCGCCACCGGATCGCTGAATGGCACGCCTAACTCAATCACGTCCGCCCCAGCCTCGATCGCCGCCAGCACGATTTCCCGCGTAGTCGCGAGATCCGGATCTCCGCAAGTCACATACGCCACCAGTCCGGGCTTGCTATAAAAAGTAAGAGGCATAAGAAGAATGGAGATCGCATGAATTCAGACTGCAGGTTTTAGATCTCAGACTGAAAACTCGTATTCTCATCGGAATCTGCAATCCAAAATCCTCAATCGAGGTTCAGGTTCTCCCGCATAATCCCAATATCCTTGTCCCCGCGCCCCGACACGTTCACAATCACCACCTCGGAGTTTTTCATCTTCGGCGCTCGCTTCACGACTTCCGCGATGGCGTGCGCCGACTCCAGCGCCGGAATAATTCCTTCCGTCCGCGCCAGCAAAGTCACCGCCTTCAGGGCCTCCGCATCCGATGCTGGTACATACTCCGCCCGCCCCGCATCGCGCAACGCCGCGTGCTCCGGTCCAATCGAGGGATAATCCAGTCCTGCGGACACCGAGTGCGTCAGCGCAATCTGTCCCCCCGAATCCTGCAACACGTACGAGAACGTGCCCTGCAAAACTCCCGGCGATCCGCCTCGAAAGCGCGCCGCATGTTCCCCCAGCGCCTCGCCGCGCCCACCAGCCTCCACTCCGATCAACTGAACTTTCCTGTCCTTGATGAAATCGTAAAAAATTCCGATTGAATTCGATCCTCCGCCCACGCAGGCGATAATCGCCGCCGGCAACTTTCCCTCCGCCTTTAAGATTTGCGCTCGCGCCTCGCGCCCAATCACGCGATGAAAATCCCGCACCATCGTCGGATAAGGATGCGCCCCCAACACACTTCCCAACAAGTAATGCGTCGTCCTCACATTCGTGACCCAGTCGCGCATCGCCTCATTGATCGCGTCCTTCAGCGTCCGCGACCCCGACTCAACTCCTCGCACTTCCGCCCCCAACAGCCGCATGCGGAACACATTCAACTCTTGCCGCCGCATGTCCTCCGTTCCCATGTACACGACGCACTCAAACCCCAGCAGCGCGCAAACGGTCGCCGTCGCCACCCCGTGCTGCCCCGCGCCGGTCTCGGCGATCACGCGATGCTTCCCCATCCGGTCGACGAGAAGCCCCTGTCCCAGGCAGTTGTTGATCTTGTGCGCGCCGGTATGCAGCAGATCTTCGCGCTTCAAATAAATCCTGGCCCCACCCAATTTATGCGTCAGCCGCCTCGCAAAAAACAACGGCGTGGGACGCCCCGCATAAGTCCGCAGCAACTCCTCAAGTCGTTTTTGAAATTTCGAATCGCGTTTCGCCTTCTCATACTCGCGCTCAAGCTCGTCAAGCGCAGCCATCAAAGTCTCCGGCACATACCGCCCGCCGTAAACTCCAAACCTCCCCGGCTCGTGCGCAGGAGTCGAAGCTCGCTTAGCAGAAATCCGTGGATGCCCCATCCGAGCCGCGTTTTTTGCGGCCCGGATGGAGTTTTTGATTTTGGCAGTCTGTGGAACCGTTGCCATCCCTAACTCACCTTCCGATCGATCTCTCGCACCGCCCGCACGAACGCCCGCACCTTCCCCGGATCTTTCTTCCCCGGTCGCGCCTCAACCCCCGACACCACATCCACTCCCCAGGGCTTCAAGATCACAATCGCCTCGGCAATGTTCTCCGCTGAAAGTCCACCCGCCGCCACGACTCTTCCGATCCTCTTGATTTCGGCTACCACTGGAGCAGCCGCATCCCAATCGAAAGTCTCCCCAGTCCCTCCGGGCTTAGCCGCAGATCCAGAGTCGACGAGAAATGCTCTGACCACATCTAAATGCCACACCATCGCCTGGCCTTGCGGATTCGGATGATGCATCGAAATCGCCGCCAATACCTTGACATGAGGCCGACTCCTAACGACCAGATCTGCGACCCGCGGATCTTCATTGTCGCCGTGCATCTGCACAGCCGAGATCCCAGTGCCATCGATGACTGAGCCGATCGTTCCCTCATTCTCATTCACAAACACTCCCACCTTCTCCATACTCTCCGGCAGTTTCGCCACAATCTCCCGCACCACCTCAACGCTCACGTTCCGCGGACTCTTCTCATAAAACACGAACCCCACCGCATCCGCCCCCGCTTCCACCGCAACGAGCGCGTCCTCCAGATTCGTCATCCCGCAGATCTTTACCCAAGTCATGAGAACCGTTTTTCGTTCCGCGCTTGTCGCTCCAAGTTCGCCGAATTGTCAATTTCGGGTCAAAAGGAAAGCCGACTTCACCGGCCGATGAGTGGCCGGCTCGCCTCGCTCGGAACCCGCATCAATTCCCGTAGGGCATCTCCGGGCGAATCCGCCCGCATCAGCGACTCGCCCACCAGAAACGCGTCATACTTGGCCGCCCGCAGCCGCGCCACGTCTACGGCAGAATGAATTCCGCTCTCCGCCACTCGCACCACATCTGCGGGAAATCGCTCGGCCAACTGAAACGCCGTCTCCAGATCAACCTTAAACGTGCGCAAATCGCGTGTATTCACGCCAATCAAATCGCATCCTGCATCCAGCGCCCGCTTCAACTCTTCACCGTCGTGCACTTCACACAGAACATCCAGCCCATGCCGCCGTGCTCTAGCCGCAAGCGTACTCAACTCCTCCGAAGACAGAGCGGCCACAATCAATAAAACCGCATCGGCCGAATGCGCCCGCGCCTCGACCAACTGAAACTCATCTACAATAAAATCCTTGCGCAGGCAGGGAATTGCGACTGCTCCTGAAGCCTCCTCGAGATTCCTCAGCGACCCTTGAAAGAATTCTTCATCCGTCAGCACGGAAAGCGCCGCTGCCCCCGCAGCCTCCAGTTCCCGCGCCAGTCCCGCCGGAGGAAAATCCGCCCGAATCAAACCCTTCGACGGCGACGCTTTTTTCAACTCCGCAATCACCGCCACTCCGTCACGGCTTTTCGCCTGCAGTGCCCGCCGAAACCCGCGCGGCACATGCATTTCGGCCCGCCGCTCCATTTCGCGCCAGTCCGCCACGCGCTTGGCTTCCGCCACCCGCACCCGCGAAGCCGCAACAATCCGCTCAAGAATGGCAGCCATAACGAATCTTTTGATTATAGGGGAAAGTCGCGGGTGCCCATTTTTCTTGCCCACTTTAGGAGAGGTTGGGGATTGAGACCTTCCCTCAATCAGAAATCACGCCCAAGCAACGTTGACTCTCGACCTCACTGACAAATTTCCCGCGACTCCTTATAGGGCTTCTCCATCACCGGCGGATACTTGATCTTCCGCGCATCCATCCACTGCTCCAACAGGGTGCCGCCATACTTCGGCCCGGCATCCGGATCCCTCGCATACACCGGATCGCTTTTCGCTAACCTCCAGGGTCACCAGTTTCGAGCCCTTCTTCTCCAGAAGATCCAGCCCATCCGGCAGGATCGTGCTGCTAAATGTTCCTCGGTGCGCTCACGCTGTTTTTGCCGACCAAGACGGGATGATCCTCTCACTCCTTTGCTCCCTCAGCCCAATAGCTGCTTCGTGCCAGAACGGTGGCGCCGGCGGTGTCTTTCGATTCCGCTCGCAATCGCACTCGAATCTGATGCAGGCCGGGATGCGGGCTCTTAGGCGCGAAACTCAAAAGGTACCGGCTGTGCAGATGATTGGTGAAGTCGTTCATTCGCACTTCAAATTTCTTCCGCGTCGCGAAAAGCTCATACTCTCCACCGGTCATGGAAGCGATGGTGCTCGGAACATTTTTCTTCATGGCCTGTGCGGTGCGGTAGAGAAGGTCCAGGAAGTTAACCCCCTGGTGCATCTCGTTCTTGTTGGTTCCGCGGCCCGTATCGAGAATGTTGGAGAGAGCCGGCGAAAACGCCAGCGCGTACATCACGGCGTTGCTCTGCCCGATCGCCGCCACAGTGTCCTCCAGCTTTACATGGCTGCCATGGTCGCGGGTTTCACTGATCAGCAGGAGCACGCGTAGCCGCTCCACCGGTTCCTTTTTGAGCAGGTTCACCGATGAGTCGATCACATCCAGGATGGCTGCCCCGTCATCTCCGGGCTGCAGGTCCTTCAAATCGTCTTCGACCAGGCTGGCGTCCTCGGTGAAATTCCTCGACACTTCAACCTGGCTGTCAAACTCGACCACCGCAACTCTGGCGGTTCCCAGCGCAAACAGCGGGTCCAGCATCGACTTCAGACCCTGCATTCGTGGAAACTCGTAGGCAGCTCGGCGACCCCGCTGAATCGCAACGACCAGCGAGATCGGCTGCGCTTCCGGCGCTTCGTCCAGGCGCACGGCCTGCTCAACGCCATCGTCTTCCACGAGGAAGTCCTTTGCCTGCAGCCCATACAGGATTCCCTCTTGCTGGTCTTTGACCAGCGCAGGAATCAGCACAAGATTGGTTTGGGTACGGAGAGTGGTTTCTTGCGGAAAGGCGATGGTGCCGAGGAGCAGCAGGAGGAAGCATGGTACGGCGCGAGGCAGACTATCCTGCCTTGCGGTGCTCGCTGCCCAGAACTTCATCCAGCGCATTGGCTAATAGATGCGCCCGCTTCTGGTAATCGGTTGCCCCGCTCTCCTGTTTTCTCTTCAG
>CAZILJ010000159.1:0-3882 GCA_964539915.1 uncultured Acidobacteriaceae bacterium
CACTTACGGGTAAAATCTAGATGTCGAAGAACTTAGGAGCGTTATCTTCCGGACAGATTCCAAAACGGAACGCATGCCGACTCACAGTACCGTCACAGCCTCGACGATGATGGCGCAATTCTGATTGTGAAGGCATGGTTGCATGTCACATGCGGGTTTGTGGAAAACGTTCGACCTCCGGAGGTGGAGCGAATTCTGGGATAGGGCACCTTGGAAAAGCGCGGAAGCGCTACCTCATTTTCATAACGGATTCGAGCTAATCATCACTGGCGCACATTGTGGACTTCATGTCGGACGGCGCCAACTTTAGGGCCTCGATAGCGTGGAGCCAATCCGCCAGCGGCCGCAGCGCCGTCTCCGATTCTTGCCACCCTTTCTTGACGCTTGCAGGCGCGGAGTTGGGTGACGCCGCTGGCGTTCCACCTCGCCAAGTCCAATACCCGACATACTGCACAACCCCTGATCGAGCTATCCTCGCACTCAAAGCATGAGACCAGGGCACGGCCATGGGAATCGCCGGCTGAACATAAGTTGGCAGCCGACGAATCTTCTCTTCGTCCAGTAGGTTCCGTAGTTGCTGGAGTTGCGAGGAGTCGAGGGAATAATCGGAGAGATTCAAGGTCGCTTCCGCGCCAGGCAACAGCTGGGTCCTACTCTCTAAATGGAAGCGCCCGTCCGGCAAAACGAGGACGCAGATGTGGCCGCTTGCACCTTGTCGGGACAGATCCGTTGTTCCCTCTTGAACTTCAACCAGGAACGCGGTTGGTTCCGGCCGAGATCCGGCCGGAGCTGAGAGCGTAACCTGTGCGACCGCCAGCGCCGCGGAGCTGAGAAGTCCGATCATTACACCCCTGTAATTAGCTATGCCGAACATGTTTCCTCAATTCCCCACACGATTCGGCGCGGCTGGACAGCCGAGGGGGCTGTCCCTGAGGTGAGCCCAGTTTGCGCTTGGCAGAAGCCGCTGCCCCTTGAGTCCTCAGATCAATTTCATTTCTGCTTTCGTCTCTTTGCGGCAAAACCTAGCAAAAAAATCCGAATTTGCTTGACATTGTCATAGTGATATAGTTAACTATATCAGTCGATCACATGCAGGTGGCTTCCGGGAGCTGATGACACGCTTCTCGGTATGCCAAGAAAAAATCCAGCCGAAACAAACGAGTTATGAACTCGCGAGGAGACAAACTATGAATTATCCACGTTTTATGCTGCCGGTGGTTTTCATGTCGCTGTGCGCTGTGTCTTTCGCGCAGACCGACGCGCAGAAGTCGTTCGACAAACTGAAAACTTTGGCCGGTTCCTGGGAAGGCCGCGTGACGACCGTCCCTCCTCAACCGGACATAGAAGGCAAGCTCATGACGACGTCGCTGCGCGTGACCTCAATGGGGAACGCGATCGTCCATGAGATGACAGGGGCAGGAAGACCTGACGATCCGATCACAATGTTGTATCTCGACGGAGACCGTCTTCTGCTGACGCACTATTGCGACGCGGGAAATCGGCCTCGCATGACCGGGAAGACTTCACCGGACGGCAAGAGCGTGGAATTCGAGTTTCTTGACGTCGCCGGTAGCACGCAGTATGGACACATGCATCATGCGGTGTTCACCGCGGTCGACGCGAACCATCACATCGAGGATTGGACTTATATGGAACCAGGGGACAAGCCGGTCCACGCCCACTTTGATCTGCAGCGGACGAAATGACGCGTCCGCAATTCTGGCAAGGGGCCCGGGAAACAAAGAAAAAAAATCTTAAGGAGAATGAACCATGAAATCCCTTCGCTTTATGCTGTCGCTTGTTCTGCTGTCGCTGTCCACCCTGGCTTTTGCGCAGACGGATGCGCAGAAGTCGTTCGAGAAACTGAAGACTTTGGCCGGGACCTGGGAAGGCACGTTTGACGGCAAGACGATGCGAGTCTCGCTGCGGGTAACATCCATGGGGAATACGCTGATGCATGAGATGGCGGGAGACGGAAGGCCCGACGATCCGATCAGCATGTTTACGATCGACGGCGATCATTTGCTGCTAACGCATTATTGTGACGCCGGAAATCAGCCCCACATGGTGGGAACGGTTTCGCCTGACGGCAAGACCATTACGTTCAACTTTGTCAACGCCAGCAACCTTGTGAGTTCGCAGATGGGACACATGCAGCGTGCCACCTTCAACTTCATCGACGACGACCATCACACGGAGAAGTGGGAGTTTGCGATGTCCAACGGCAAAGAAATGGGCGGGCTGCTCGACCTGAAGCGCACCAAGTGAAAGGTCGCGGCCGCGAGACTTTTCTGCTCGGCAGCTGCGACGAAACCGGGGAGGTGCGGTGACCGATGGAGACGGTCGCCGGCACCTCTCTCAGGGCTATCTTGATCAGGGCTATCTTGATTTTGCAGGAGCCGTCTCGTAGGAAGTGTCTTATGAAAGCTGTCTTGCAGGGACTAACCAAAGCACCGGGAATATCTGGAACCCAGAATGGATCTTGAGTGGAATGACGGACAACCGATTTACCGCCAGCTTCGCGACCGGGTGGTCGCGATGATACTCGACGGCGTGCTCAAGGAAGGCGATCCGCTGCCCTCCGTGCGCAATGTCGCAGCCGAGTACCGGGTGAATCACCTCACGGTTCTGAAAGGCTATCAACAGCTGGTGGACGAGCAGTTGGTCGAGAGCCGGCGAGGACGCGGTATGTTTGTGAATAGCGGCGCGCGAGATCGCCTGCTACAGGCGGAACGGCAAAAGTTTCTTGCGGAACAATGGCCCCGGATCCAGGCAACGATTCAGCGGCTCGGGCTAACACCAGAAGATCTATTGGGTGCTGATGCAAACCGGCGTTCGAACTCGGACACTGCAGAGGAGGATCGCTGAAGCCATGGCATGCATAGAAGCACGCGGCTTGCGCAAGGTTTTCGGAACAACCATCGCACTGGGCAACGTTGATTTGCGCGTCGAAGAGGGCCGCATTCTGGGACTCATCGGCCCGAACGGTGCAGGCAAGACCACCGCGCTCAACGCGATTCTCGGCCTCACTCCATATCAGGGAGAGCTGCGAGTGCTCGGACGCGACCCGTGGACCGAACGCGAACAGCTGATGCGCGATGTCTGCTTTATTGCCGATGTCGCCGTGCTGCCGCGCTGGATGCGGGTTTCGCAGGCGCTCGACTATGTTGCCGGCGTGCATCCGCGATTCGATCGCGCGAAGGCGGCAGGCTTTCTTGCGAAGACCACGATCCAACGCGGCAGCAAGGTCCGGGAACTGTCGAAGGGTATGGTGACCCAGCTGCACCTGGCGCTGGTGATGGCGATTGACGCGAAATTGCTGGTGCTGGACGAGCCGACGCTTGGACTAGACATCCTGTATCGCAAACAGTTTTACGACTCGCTGTTGAACGATTACTTCGATCGCAACCGCACCATCCTGGTGACGACGCATCAGGTGGAAGAGGTGCAGCACGTTCTGACCGATGTGATGTTCATGAACCGCGGCCGGATCGTCCTCAATTGCAGCATGGAAGAACTGGAGTCGCGCTATCTGGAACTGAGGGTGCATCCCGAGAAAGTAGCCGCGGCACGGGCACTTAAGCCGATACAAGAGCGCCAGATGTTGGGTCGCAACATTCTGCTGTTCGATGGCGTCGCCCGCAACCAACTGGCCGGGCTGGTTGCCGATCCCGGCGACCTGCGCACGCCCAATATCTCCGATTTGTTTGTTGCCGTCATGGGCAATCAGACGGGCAAGGCACAAGGAGCAGCCAGGTGAATACTCATTCGAACGCTGTGCCGGAGTTTCCGCTCGAGTCGCAGGGAGTCACGCCGTCGGTTCTGACCGCGACCCGGCCAATGTACTGGTCGATCCGTCGCGAGGTTTGGGAGAACCGCTCC
>CAZILJ010000160.1:0-4146 GCA_964539915.1 uncultured Acidobacteriaceae bacterium
CCCCGAAAACCGTGCCACCAGCACATCCGGACGAAACGTCCGAATCACCCGCACCATATCGCGCAGCGCCGTGTCGTGCCCGCCCCACTTCTGAAACGTCTCATCCGCCGATTTCGAAAACCCAAAATCCGCCACCCGCGAAAATCTTTCCTGAACTCCGTAATACTGATCCGAAGCCAGCAACTCCTCGGCCCGCAGCACGCCCAGCACGTCCGACAAATTGCTGCCAATCTTGTTCTGCCCGCCCTCGCCGCGATTCAGCGTCATCAGCAGCGTGCTCACCCCGCGCCCGCGCGCCTCCAGCGTCAGCATCCCGCCATCCTCATCATCCGGATGTGCCACCGCCTGCATCAGCCGCGCCGTAGTCCCCAACCGCAATAACTCCAATCGCAATCCAGTCATCCCCTGATCCTGCGGCAACTCCGCCGGCACTCCCTGATAAAGCAGTCCCGGAGGATCCGCATCAAAGCTTGCCCGAGATTCGGCGCTTGGCGCAGATTGCGCGGCGGCTGCCCCATCCTTGCGCGCGTTTTGCGCAAGGCTGGGAATCTGTGACGCAAGAGAAAAAATCGCAAGCAGGCAGACGGCGAAAAAATACAGGCGATAAAATTCAAAGGAAGCGCGGCGCCGATCGGCCCGCGGCAGGCTAGGGGGTCCGGAATGTCTCACCCTACAAGGATGGGGCCTACCCCCGCTTTGACGCAAATTCTTTCGATGAATGACCGAGGGCACAGCCGGCTGTTGCGCGGGCGAGGCACCCACGCAGCGGGTCCCCGCTGTCTCGAGAGAAACCGGAGTTTAGGAGGTAGGTACTGGGGATGTTTGGTCGCTCCGATCTAATGCAAGCATATCGGCGAATTTGTCGAGGGTGTCGGCGCAACGCACCCAAACGTTAGGGAGCCGCTCGGCCTTTCTCCACTTGAGCCGAATCACGGTTGGACTGTTGCGGTCCTCTCGATAGTCGAGCACAATCGGAGAATCCGAGCCAAGTCCAAAGTCACCGATGTCGACCGACAGTTCAGGTGATATGCCTTCAAGTGCCGCAAAGCGATCCCAGAACTTGCCCTTGCCCTGGCTCTGCCGTATAGTCGCCACGGTGCGAAACGGCGGCGCCATGAGGTAGATCTTGTCCTCTTCAGGGGCGAACAAATGGATTCGCTCTGCCGGAACGAGAGAGTGAATATTTTGCCACTGTGCTTCCGCTGCCGTACTAGGCCAAAGTCCGCGGTCAATCAAGGTGATTAGTCGATGCGGAACAGGCAATCCGTCCACAAGCATTTTCTTGTTGTTCCCATTCGCAAAATCAATAGTTCTTCAATTTGCTTCCCCGTCTGATGAACCGCACGCCCTGGCTATGGGTTGACCAATCTCGTCGTCAAATCTGCTCCATCTGTATGATTGCGGTGCCAGTGCCCATTCCTCGCTGCTCACTCGGCTAAGGCTGATCAGTCCCCACCAGTTGAACCGCATCAATCTCGTTCCACCCCCCGACAACGTTGGTCGCAAGCGTGACCTTGACGCGGTCAGTCTTGAAAGCAGTCTTGGGGAATTTCGCCATCAGGTAGTTCAAATCCTTCGTGGGATCGTTGCCCTGCCAAATGGCATGGGCCCCACCCTTGTCGTCGAAGACTTCAACCTTGATCACCGCTCCCGAGCCACACGATTCGCGCACTCGCACTTCGGTCGCGTATACCGGCTTGGGATATTTCAAGTCCAGCCATTCGATGCCGCCATCCGGAGTCTTCGATGTCCAGGCGGCCCCGTCATCCGCGTACTTGTCGACATTAGGAGCTCCGGTCGCCTGATTAGCTGAGTATCCGGCCATGCCCTGGGCGTCGTTATACGTCGAGGAGGCGGTGGCCTGAATCGCCCACTCGCCGTTGGGATCGCTCTTGATCTCCTCTTGCTTCAGCGCCCAATCGGCCGCGGCCATCTTGACGCCTGCCTCCGTCGCTGCTGCATCCTGAGCGACGGTTGCACTCGCGGCCGGCGCAGCGGGAGCGGGCGCCGCGTTCGTGCTGGGAGTCGGCTTAGCCGCGGAGGCCTCCTGCGCGCTGTCGCTTTTCTTGCAGCCGCTGAGCAATATAAGCGGAAGAACACAGTAGATCAGCCTCGAACGCATCATCGGAAGCTCCTCATCAGATTTTCGTAATCCCACACGAAGCCAGAACAAGCCCGTTAAGATTGCCGAATTATAGTACGGACGCCCGGATTGGTTGCCGTAAATCGACTCCGCCCGGGTGCGCCATTTCTCGCGTGCTTTGCGAGAAGTGGGGATCTTCGAATCTTCGGAAAACCTCGAGGCGCCGCATTCCGGAAGGCGCGTTCCGGAAGCCGGAAGTCGAGAGCCGCCTACACATCGCACAGCTCCACCGCCTTCCGCAGCGACTCCAGCGGATCCCCCGTCGGTACGAATTCATGCGCCACATATCCCTTGAATCCCGCGTCCGCGATCCCGCGCATCACTCCATCCCACTGCACTTCCTGCGTCCCGTCCAATTCATGCCGCCCCGGCACGCCGCCCGTGTGGAAGTGCCCAATCCACTTCATGTTCGCCCGGATCGTATCGATCAAATCTCCTTCCATGATCTGCATGTGGTAGATGTCGTACAGCAGCTTCACATTCGGCGAATTCACTTCCTGGACAACGCGAACGCCCCACGCCGTGTGATCGCACATATAATCGGGATGATTCACCTTGCTGTTGAGCAACTCCAGACAGATCGTCACCCCGTTGTCTTCTGCGATCTTTTTGACGCGATTCAGTCCCGCAATTGTATTGCGCGCGCCTTCCTCATCTGCCATGCCGCCGCGATTCCCGGAAAACGTGATCACGCTCGGAACGCCGGCCTTGGCTGCGCGCGGAATGTTTGTGCGAAACGCTTGCTCAATCGCAGGATGATTTTCCGGGCGATTCAGCGCCTTCCCAATCTCGCCACCGCCTGCATACCCCATCGAGCACACCAGTCCATAACGCCGCGGAATTTCATATTGATCAGGCTGCAGCAGGTCGACTCCTCGCAGCCCAATTTTCGCTGCGTACTCTGCCAGTTGATCAACCGGAACGCGAGGGTAACACCACTGGCACACCGATTGATGGATGCGACCCTTGCGCACCGGCGCAGCCGCATCCAAAGCAGTGCTAAGCGGGGGAGTGCCGATTGCCGCGACGCTCGCCACCGAGGACTTGATCAGCTCCCGCCGGGTAAAATTCCGCATAGAGGGAAGAGTTTCCTTCAGAAATTTGGACCACAGCCAGCTGGAACCTCAGGGCTAATGCCCAGATCGCTGGCGACTCTTGCGGCACGGCGGAAGCCGTGCCCTTGCACAAACCCAGAATCGAAAAGTCCTAAGTCGCAAACCCGAGAAACGAAACCAAGAACCAAGAATCGAGAACTGAGAGCGACGAATGACGAATGGCTAATTGCCAACAGTCCTACTGCCGCCCTTCCTGCAGCGCGGCCTTGCAGTTAGCCGCGGCCGTGAGCACTTCGTTGAATGCCGTTTCTTTCCGCAAATTCTTCAGCAGCGGATCATCCAGCAACGCCGCATACGCACAATAATTCTGCTGTACCGCCGCTTTCAGCAGTCGCAGCGCCGGCTCATTCTGCCCGCAAGCCGCCATCAGAACGCCCATGTGATACCACGCCTCAGCATCCAGTTCCAGCATCACCGACGACTCATTCTCGCGCACAATCCTCGCCAAATCCGCCGGACGCTGGGCCGCCGTGCAGGCCTGCATCAACTCGCGGTGATAGATTGGAGCCTTCGCCATTTTCTTCGCGCTGTCCCGTGCCTCCACCGCATTCCCCTCGGCCAGATACACATAAGGCGTCACCCATGCCGCCCACTCGGACCCGGCATCCAGATGCACAAAGTCCATGGCCCGATCGGTCTTGCCCATCTCCAGGAAGGACCACGCGCACGAGCGGAATGCAAAGTTTCCCGGATCGAGCGAACGCGCCTGGTTGCACTCCTGCATGGATTGATCGAGTATCCCGGCATAACGCAGCACGTAGCTGAGTGCGAAATGAGCGTCAGCGCTTTGCGGCCGGCGCCGCACCAGGTCTGTGGCCGCGTCATAAGCCCGCCCCAGCTCGCCGCGCTCTACGCGGTTCGTAATCAGGCTGCTGGCCGCCACACCCC
>CAZILJ010000161.1:0-3523 GCA_964539915.1 uncultured Acidobacteriaceae bacterium
CCAGTGCGTCCGCGGCCTTCACTTTTACGTCTGGTTCCACACCCGTTCCCTCCCAGTCAGTCTTTGAGAAAGGATTGACCGGCCTGGTTTCAGGAATTCCCATTCCGAAGTGATCATCGATGCGATACCAAATCCCCGCATGTGCGCTCCCACGGGTCCTCTCACCCACAAAGGTGGCGCGTTTCAGCATTTTCAGGTCGTAGCAAAACTGCTCGGCGGCAGAGACCGTAGAAGTTGAAGTCAGTACATATACCGGCTTGTCCGCCAGCTGGTTTCCTGGAACCGGCGACCGCGTCCAGGACTGCTGCGTCGGACTGACTCTGGGGTCATACAAGTATTCCGGATGGTCGAACAGGTAGGCCGCAAGGAACGAGACCATGGGCGCAAAACCGCCGCCGTTGTCTCGCAGATCAAAGATGATCGCTTTAGCCTGGTTCAAAGCAGCCATTGCAGCCATCGCCGTTTGACGGCAAATGGAAGGCTCGGGAAACGAATTGAGTTTCAGATAGCCAACGTTGTGCGGCAGGATCGCGACCCTCTCGAACGTGCAATTCTCCTGCTGCAAGCGTTGTTGATAACGCGCTAGAGCTTCAGGGGTTGGTGTCGGCGGTTGAGCAGGCAGACGGCTCTGACTGTAAACCACCTCCAGGTGCCGGTCGTGGCTCACTTCCCTGATCAGTCCAGTCAGCAGCCTGGCGAAAATCCCGCCTTCGATCACCCCGTCATAGTCGTGTTGGTGCCCCCGCAACTCATTCGTCGCCTTTCGAGCAACTTCCGGATCAAAGTAGTGTTCCTTCAGATTCTTGATTACCGTATTCAGCACGAGTTGCCGTTCCGCGGCATCCAACTTCACTTCCTCTGCCAACCGGTTCATTGAGTGACTAGCCGACTGCGGCATCAATTGCGAAACCTGCTCTTGAGGAGAACTGGTTTGGCCGACCGGCAAGGGCGCCTTGGACTGAGAATCACTCGGATTCGAAGCGTCAGCCCTTAAGCGGGCGTCGACTGGCTGTCCGGACGCAGCCATTCTCTTATACGCTGTGGTGGCAGCGTGCGACACCGCTGGTCCTGACGGAGACGGACGCCCATCAACCTGAGTTTGCCGTTGGGAGAAAGATGCCCCGTCTCGACGATATTCTCCGGGGTGGCTGAACAAAACCGAGATTCCATAAAGAGCTACCAGCGAGAATAAGGCCCCCAAAAACAGCGCTCCGAAACGGGGCGGTTCCACTTCGAGCACATGGAACGAGGGCGACGCTTCGACCGGTTGCCGGGTTGCCGCTTGGACCTGCGGTTGGCCGTAACGATACTCGCGTGGGAGCGAAATAGCTAAATCGACAAGCAGATCCAGCCAGAGTCGAACAGCCGGGAGAAATCCTTTTTCGGCGCGAGCGCGGTCGCGGAACAGTTGCCGCGCTTCTTCTCCGTACGCCTGGCGAAAATGGGAAGGATAGAGGCGTAGCAACCAGGAATACACCTTGTCAGACATATTCTCCCCTGAATATCTTCTTCACGCGAGCGACGCGCAACAAGTCGGCAAGCCGTTCGGCCTCGGATCGCGCCAACTTACGTCCGGCCGAGGTGAGCCGATAATATCGTCGCCTCTCCTGGCCGAGTTTCTCATCCTCACCTAGACCAACTTCTTCGATCAATTTCTCTGCGAGCAGACTCTGGATTGAACTGTAGAGCGTCCCCGGTCCAAGTCGCATGCGATTGCAGGTCTGCTCCGCGACTTGCCGCATAATGCCGTAACCGTGCAGATCTTCGTCGGCCAAGGCAAGTAGGATTTGGAAAGCAGCGGAAGGCAGGGGATCAAGTTTTCGTTTGGGCATACGTAGTCGATAATCAGTATATCGATTGACGACTATAACGCAATTTCGATCCGACGCACAAGATTTTTTTTGCAGCCTGCTTGACGCGAAAAGGGACGCTTCAATGCGCGCCCACGGTCCGGCAGAGCAAGCTTGTGTCGTCCGAGATGATTCCGTCAACTCCCGCTTCCGCGAACCGCTTCATGTCGGCGGGAACATTGACAGTCCAGACGAGGATCTTCTTACCCGCGTCTCTCAACGCTCGGATCAGCGCTGCGTTGGCAATTTTGTAGTGCGGGATGACATAGTCGATTGGAAGCCGGCTCCAGGAACGCAGCTCAGCTTTCGTTTCGCAGATCAGGCCCAAAGGCAGTCGGGCGCTTTCGGCATGCACGGCCTGGAGCACTTCCGGCAGAAATGAAGAAACGACGAAGCCGCGCCGTGGCGTATGCTCCTGCAGCAGAATTGCGGCGATCTTTTCTAATCCAGGAACTTTGAGTTCTAGGTCGAGAAACGCGCTCTCCTGGTAGCGGGCGAGAACCTGTTGCAATTGCGGTAGGCCGGACAACTGCTCGGCGGAGGCCTGCGCGATCTCAACGCTGCCGGTCTTCGGATCATCGATCCGCGAGTCATGGCAGACCACCGGTCTTCCATCCGCCGTGATCCTCAAGTCGAATTCAAAGCCGTCGCAGCCGTCGGCTAGGGCCTGATCGAACGAAGCCAAAGTGTTTTCCGGAATCGATTTAAGTGCGCGAGCGCCTCTGTGGCCGAGCAGCAGCGGACGAGGGCGCGGTTGCGTCATGCGCGGAGAATCAATCGAGATCGAAGTCTCGAATCGGTTTGCCGGTATCGGGAGTCTCTTTCGCCTTCCGCACGGCCTCCTGGAATTTTTTTTCCAGCAGGTCGGAGGCGTTTCTTTGGGCTTCGACCGACTGTTGGAATATCGATTCCCGGCGGCTGTCCTGTTCGCGCATGGCCTTCGCCGCCGCTTCCATGTCGTTGAACATTTTCGGCTTCACGGCCGCGGTGTGGGCGATGACCGCACGAGTTGCAGTGTCGATCTTGAGCACCGCATTGCAGCAAGGACAGGTTACTTCGAAATTGGGGGATGCCTTCGCCATGTGAGCGAATCATACCGCAAAACCGCGTCTACGACGAACCGTTGGGGATTCCAAGGGAGGACCACCTCCTTGTACGCATTTTTGTGTACGTACAACGCCTGCCGGAACGCTGTGGAAAAACTTCGAGGCTTTGTTATCGATGCTTAAGCTTGATGGGGAACACGTGAAACAGGTTCAGCATCTCCCAGCCCAACAGAAAGACGGACAGCAGAACCACCACGACGGCCATCAGTTCCCCGAAGCTGAGGCCGCGACGCGTAGGCTCGAGTCGTCGCGCAGCGAGGGTGAGAATGTTGAGTGTGGCAAAGCCGAACACAACCGCCCATAGGATGTTGTACACGTCTTCGCGCGAGCCGCGATAAAACATGCTGACGGCCACGCCGAACAACACGCCGGCATAGAGGCGCGCAAGCGGGTAGACCGTCAGCGCGGCCCGCGTGGTCCGCGTCAACCCTGCAAACAACGAAAATGCAGTGGATAGCGCCATAGGCTCAAAGGGGCCCGGAAAGCCGCTCGCGAGCCTTGGGCCGGAATTGATCTTACATCTTTTTAGGATATGGTTCACCTCTCCCGCCAAGCAGGCAGCCTCCT
>CAZILJ010000162.1:0-2201 GCA_964539915.1 uncultured Acidobacteriaceae bacterium
CGCCCGATCTGCTCGCCGCGCTCGATCGACTCCAGCAGGAACGCATGGGGCTCTTTTTCGGCTATGGCGAGAAAGGCGGAAACCGGTGTGAGCAGATCGGCACTGACGGATTTCACCACCGGAACGAGCGTGGCCTCGCGGGCCAGCCGGGTGAATTGTTTGAAATCCGGTTGCAGCATGGTTTGCGATCCAAATCGCAGCTTCCCTGTCCGAGCGTCGAAACGGCAACGCGGGGGAACTGCGGGTTTTTCATTATAGGGGACGCTCACGACGCGAGAGAGAGGGCACCGATCTGGCGTTCCGAATCGCCGGGAGAAATCAAACTTTAGTCACTTGTTGGTTACCGAGCAGAGACTAAAATCTAGTATATCCCGAGTATTATGAACATCTTGGCTTTTGTGGGTTCGAGGATATCAGAAATTAGGTAGTACCGGAGCGTAATGAGGGTAAAGTTTTGGGGTGTACGCGGTTCCACGCCCACTCCACAGGCCGAAAACCTGCGTTATGGAGGCACTACCTCCTGCGTCGAAGTGCGGCTTGGAGACCAAATCTACATCTTCGACTGCGGCACCGGGCTGCGCGTGCTGGGGCAGGAACTGGAGCGCGAGTTCGGCGAGCGGCCGTTTTCCGCGCACGTCTTCGTTTCCCATTTCCACTGGGATCACATTCAGGGCATGCCGTTTTTCCGACCGTTGTACAACAATCCCAACAGTCGGTTTGTCTTTCACTCTTCGGGCCGCACCAACAATCTGGAGCAGGTCTTTGCCGAGCAGATGGCTTCCCCTTATTTTCCTGTCAACCTTGATCAGATGAAGGCCAAGCGTGACTTTTACGACATCCAAAATGGATGCTTGCCGATGGGCGAAGGCATCCAGGTCAAGACGGCGTGGCTCAACCATCCGCAGGGATGCATGGGATTCCGCGTTGAAACCAAAGAGGGCGTGCTGGTCTACGCCACCGACAACGAACCGGGCGACCCGCATTTCGACAAGGCCGTGCGCAAGCTCGCCGAAGGCGCCGACATTCTGATCTACGACGCGCAATATCTTCCCGAAGAATACGAAGCCCGCCGCCGCGGTTGGGGACACAGCCACTGGCGCGAGGCCGTCAACGTGGTTATGGAGAGCGGCGCGAAAGAGTTGATCTTGTACCATCACGACCCGGAGCACACCGACGCGATCGTGGATAAAGTCGTGCAGCAGGCGCGCAACTACTATCCCAAGGTGCGCGCCGCGTCCGAAGGCATGGAAATCAAGCTGTAGCCATTGCTTTCGAAAGCTCTTCGCACGCGCCTGAATCAGAAGTCTTCTCTTCCCTGCAGTCCCTGGAGCGATAGTGGGTCAGTTTGTTTTCCAGAGGTGCGGACTTATGCCTGTACCCTTCCAGGCGGGACAGGTTCCCGTTCCCGAGCGTTGTCTGCATTTAGGTTCGGTTTCATTGAGGTGTATATTCGTGCCGCTGCCGAAGCACTCCGGACACTCGCACTACCCTTGCAGGCCTGACACCTTGGGTCAGCCATTAGGAATCGCCTTCAGGAGAAGTCCCACTAACAATTCGTTTTGTGGCGGTGGCTGCTTCTGGTAACAAGCCGCGCAGGCCTTCGATGCTACCAACATGGTCACTGCTTCCATACTCTGTGGAAATCAAACGGACCCGCTACCCCTGGAGCGCTCAGCGCGCTCAGCTTGCTTCCTAGCCATGCACCCTCTTATACTCTGAAGGTTTGCCCGCCTCCGACTTCAAACCTCCCGGCGCCGGCCAACACCGATCTGCCATCATTCCGGAGAGCACTTCTTATGACGACGATTACGACGCCCCCGCACGTGGACAAAGAAAGCAATCCATGGGAATCGCAGCGGGCGCGTTTTGACCTGGCTGCGCAGAAACTCAACCTCGACGAGGGCCTGTGGCGCGTTTTGCGCTATCCCAACCGCGAACTCACGGTCTACATTCCAGTCCAGATGGATGACGGGCACCTCGAAGTTTTTACCGGATTTCGGGTGCAGCATTCCATCGCGCGGGGTCCGGCCAAGGGGGGCATCCGTTACGCTCCCGACGTCACGCTGGATGAAGTACGTGCGCTCGCCAGTTGGATGACTTGGAAGTGCGCGGTGGTGAACATCCCTTTCGGCGGGGCGAAAGGCGGTGTGATTTGCGATCCGCACAGAATGTCGATGGGCGAGATCGAGCGCATGACGCGG
>CAZILJ010000163.1:0-4549 GCA_964539915.1 uncultured Acidobacteriaceae bacterium
CGGCACTTATCCGCGCTCTAACCGTCCTCGTGCGGCAAAGTGACGACTTGAGGCGGAGTGCGTGATGCTGGGGGGCGAAGAAGAAAAATGTCAGAGTTCAGTCGCCGCAGAGCCGCGAGGTGACTTGCGCCATCGGTAGAAAAACGGGATTCCCGCCACGATCACTGCCAGCCCAAGAGTCGACCGCACAGGCCGGACCATCCACAAATTGACGGTCAAAGCGATGGCCGCAATCAGAAAAACGAGCGGCGTCCACGGATAACCCCAAGCCCGATAGGGCCGCACCAGCTCCGGTTCAGTTCTGCGCAAACGCAGAACAGCAATGGCAGTCAGGGCGAAGAAAATCCAAACTGCGAAAACAAACAACGAATAGAGTTCTTCAAATGTGCCGGTCAAAGCCAGCAGCGCCGCCACCACGCCGAGAAAAATCAACGCGCCGCTGGGCGTGTGAAACGAGGGCTGGATCCGTTTGGCAAATGGAAAGAAGACGCCGTCGCGCGCCATCGCGTAAGGGATGCGCGCTCCCGTCAACTCCACAACGTGCAGCGCGCCCAAGGCCGAAACCGCCATCGCTACCGTCAGCCAGGCGGCTCCGCGCGACCCAGCGAAGGATTGCACTACATCGGACGCGACACGCTGCGAAGAGGCGATCTGTGCGAAATTCAGCGTGTGGAAGTACACGACGTTAGCCAGCAGATACAGGCCGCCAACCGTTAGAAGTCCCAGAATAATTGCGATGGGGATGTTCTTTTGAGGATTCTGGATCTCTTCTCCCAGGTCGCCAAGATCGTTAAAACCGTTGTAAGCCCACATCGCAGGGACCAGCGCAGTGAGCACGGCACCAATTGTTCCCCAGCCCCAGCGCGCGACCACTGCGCTGGTTTCGGCCGCATGCTGCCTTCCGAAAACGATCCCAGCAATCACAATCACTACGATCGTTCCCATCTTCATACAGGTCAGCAGCACCTGGATCGCGCCCCCCATCTGTACGCTCAAGTAATTGATCGTAGTCACGATCAACACCACAAAGGCCGCGAGTGGCTGAGCTGCGGTGAAGGTGAACAGATAACTTCCGAGATGGCCACTGAATAGGGGCGCGTCCACAATGGGGAACAGAAATCCCGCGAAGCGTAAAAATCCCGCGGCCAGAGTCGCCATGGCCACCGGCCGCTCGAGGAACGAACTCATCCATCCAAAAAGAAATCCCCAGAGAGGGCCGAGACCTCGGTTCAAGTAGACGTAGGGCCCACCTGCTTTGGGAAATGCCGCGCCCAGTTCGGCGTAACAGAAGGCGCCACACAGGACAATCAGGCCGCCGGCAATCCAGGCAACAAAAACGAGAGTCGCCGAACCGACAGCGCGGGCCATGTCGCTTGTGACCAGAAAAACTCCGGTACCAATCGTGTCGCCGATCACGATTGCGGTCGCAGACCACAAACCCAAACCACGAACCAAATCCGATCGCTCGTTACGATTTTCCAGACAGGTCCTCGCGTGTAGAAAGGTTCACAGAGCGTACTCTCAGCGATGTGGGCCGTCAACCTGAGGTCGGTTCCACCTGAGGTCGGTTCCAGTTGGCTCCGCGCGCCCTTTGGCTCTGAACGAGCTTACGCGCTATCATCAAGGGCGAATAGCAACGGAGAAATCCATGCTGCGGGAATTGAGTTGGGACCCACGATACGCCGTGTGCGATACAGAAGATGTGCTGACTCCCGCGCTCGTAATCTATCCCGATTTCATTGCTTCCAACATTGAGCGGACCTTGAAGCTGCTGAACGGCAACGCGGATCGCTGGCGAGTGCACATCAAGACCTCGAAACTGGCTCACACTCTGCGCATGCTGGTGGAGCGCGGCGTTCTAAATTTCAAGTGCGCCACCACGTTGGAACTGCTGGTGGCCTGCCGCAGCGGTGCCACCGATGTACTTCTCGCCTACCCGGTAATGGGCGCGAACGCGCTTCGAGCTCGCGACATCGCGAACGGGTTTCCTGAGGTGCGCATCTCCGTTCTTGCCGAAAACGACAAACAACTACAACAATGGCGGGGCAGCCGAGTAGGAATTTTTCTCGACATCAATCCGGGCATGAATCGCACCGGTATCGAGCAGAATAAGCTTGAGGAAATAGTCTCCCTTACGCGCTCGATCGCCGCAGCCGGACTCGAATTCCGTGGCTTGCACTACTATGACGGTCAATTCGGCTCTGTAGCAGAAGGCGAGCGCACGCAGGCGGCACAGCGCGGCTATGATGCGTTGCTTGAAATTGTCGGTCAACTCGAGCGCTCAGCCATCCCTGTTCCGGAGGTGATTACCGCCGGAACTCCCACGTTCGCTTGCTCCCTTGCCTACGATGGCTTTCGCAGCGGCAAGTTCGTCCATCGCGTCTCGCCCGGAACCGTTGTGTACTGCGACGCCAGCAGCCTGGCGCAACTTCCCGAAGAATACGGATACCGTCCGGCGGCGCTGGTGTTGACCCGCGTTGTGAGCCGTCCTCACGCAGGCATTGTCACCTGCGATGCTGGCCACAAGACGGTGTCGGCAGATGCCGGGGTCCCCACTTGCGCAGTCATGGGCTCGCTGGGGCTGACGCCGCTCTCACCGAGCGAAGAGCATCTGCCCATCGCGGTAAAAGAAGGAGCAGCAGGCCCGCAGATCGGCGACACTCTGTATCTCCTTCCACGCCATATTTGCCCCACGGTAAACAACTTCGATTGCGCGCTACTGATGAGAAACGGCAAGATCGGCTCGGAAGAAAAAGTATCAGCGCGAGGCCGCGAGGCGCCCTTGCTGCAGACTTCGGACCAACCCCTATCCCTCCGGAGTTGAATGGATCGCCTTGCTGCGAAGGCCAGACGACGGGCAAAAGCCGGCGTCAAGTCGACGTACAATTCTGTCGTCCCGCAGGAGTCAACATGTTCACTCTGATCTTGCTCGCCGTGCTGTTTGCCCCAACCGCGAACCCGATCGCACCGTCGGCTGATCTCGTTCAGGAATTCCGTCAGCGGGATCAGGCGCTGCTCGACGCATTTGCGCCCGGAGATGTGAAAGTGTGGGACGCCGCGCTTGCCGCCGATGCGGTCTATGTCGATGAGAATGGCACGGTGATGCACCGCGCTGACTTCCTTAAGCAGTTAATGCCACTTCCGGCCGGAGTTTCAGGGACTATCGCCATCTCGGCGTATTCCGCGCATGAGACAGGAGATGTGGTGACGGTGATCCACACCGACGATGAGGATGAGTTTTACCACGGCCAACATTTGAAGGCGCAATACCTCACGACCGAGATCTGGCGTCGCGAGGACGGCGCCTGGAAGCTTCTGTTGGTTCATGCCAACTCCGTTCTGAAAGAGCCGAAGTCGGTTGACCTGTCGATGGATGCACTCGATGCCTATGCCGGCCGCTACTCGGCCGGTCCTGACCTTGCCTACAGGATCCGTCGCGAGGGCGATCATTTGGTTGGAGAGAGGGAAGGTCGTTCAGCGACTGCGCTCAAGGCCGAGGTGCGCGATGTGTTTTTTGTAAGCGGGCAACTCCGGACGCGAAAGATCTTCGAACGGGACCACAGCGGAAGCGTGACGGGATTTGTGGATCGCCGTGAGGGCAGCGACCTCGTGTGGAAGCGAGTTCTCTGACCTTTCCCTGCATCCACAACGCGATCACCGCGGATTTGTAAGGGTGGCTGCGGTGAGATAAATCGCCACCAGTCCCAGTAGCAGCACGGCGCCTTCCACGCGCGTCGACCAGACATGCAGAGCGTCGAACTGCACCCGGGCAGGATTATCGAGGGGGACCGTGGCGAAGTCCCCGACCGAAGCGCGCAGCGTGTCCATGCGCGGGATGATCCAGAATTGCGATAGCAACGTGAGCCCAAGCATCAGGCAGATGAGCACGTGACGCATCGCGAACGCGTGCGCCGTCCCGCTTGCGAGGCGGCTATAGAGCAAGGAACTGGCCAGAAAGATGGTTCCTGACACGATGGCGATCCAGTGCAGTTTGCCCAGCGCGCGTCCAACTACATTGCCAGCGAGATGCGGGTTCGGCAACACCTGAAACGCGGTAGGCGCAAGGACGAACGCAAAGAAGATCAATCCACCAATCCAGGCGACGAGCGACAACAGCATGAAGAAGCGCAGGAAGGACATGAGGGAGAATTATAGTCAGGCTCGAGACATCCTGCGCAAACACGCTGAGTAAGTGCAGTGGTTCGGGCTGCTGGGGTTTTGTCATTCCGACCGAAGGGAGGAACCTGTCTTGCCTTCGACAGGGCACGCGAAAGCAGATTGCTCATGGCTTCGCGGTTTGGAATGACAAGGGAGCCTTAAAAGAGAAACGGTGGCCTAGACCGGTACTGCGACGTTTTCGATGATTTCTCTCAATACTTGATCGGACTGTTCGGATTTTTTCAGCGTCGAGGCGTAGAGGCTGTTGACGACGACACGATGGGCGAAGACGGGAACGACGAGCGGCTTGATGTCTTCGGGAGTGCAGTAGGTGCGGCCTTCCAGAAATGCCATGGCTTGCGCGGCGCGGTAGAGAGCTTGCGATCCACGG
>CAZILJ010000164.1:0-3761 GCA_964539915.1 uncultured Acidobacteriaceae bacterium
AAGAAAAAAGAAGAAAAGCGAGCGTCAGGCGAGCCATCACGATGATTCCGTTCCTGCCCAAACTGCCGCCTAAATCCGGACCGCGGGGATCCAGGTACTCACTTCGCCGCGACCGTCTCTCTCGCTCCGATTGCAGGGACCGTCCTTCCCAAGACCGCTGCGATCTGGCGCACCTGTTCCATCAGATCATCGAACTGGTCGGGGAAGAGCGACTGGGGGCCGTCGGAGAGCGCTTCATCGGGTTTGTGGTGGACTTCTACCATCAATCCATCAGCGCCCACCGCCACCGCGGCGCGCGATAGAGGAGTCACTTTATTGCGCTTGCCGGTTCCGTGGCTGGGATCGACAAGAATTGGGAGATGGCTGAGCCGCTGCACCGCGGGCACCAGGCTGAGGTCGAGCGTATTGCGGGTGTGGTCGGCGAAAGTTCGAACGCCGCGTTCGCAGAGCGCAACGTTGTAGTTGCCTTCGCTCAGAATGTATTCGGCGGCCATCAGGAATTCTTCCAGCGTCGCCGACATGCCTCGCTTTAGCAGCACGGGCTTGCGGGCACGGCCAGCACGCTTCAACAAAGAAAAATTCTGCATGTTGCGCGCGCCAATCTGGATCACGTCGGCATACTCTTCCACCAGGTCGAGAGACTCGTTGTCGATGGCCTCGGTGATGATCTTCATGCCAAACTGCTGGCGGATTTCCGCCATGATCTGCAGGCCTTCCTCGGCCAGGCCTTGAAAAGAGTAGGGCGACGTGCGCGGCTTGTAAGCGCCACCGCGGAAAAACTGCGCGCCCGCACGAGCCACGCGCTCGGCGACGGCGAATGCCTGATCATGGTTCTCGATGGCACAGGGCCCGGCGACAATGGCCAGCCCCGGCCCGCCGATGGTGGCCGCGGTTCCCGGGAAGCGAATCACGGTGTTGTCCTGCTTGATGTCGCGGCTCACCAGTTTGTAGGGCTTCGAGACCTTGATAACTTCCTGCACGCCCGGCATCTCTTCGAGCGTGCCTTGCTCGACTTCGCCCTTGTTGCCGGTAATGCCAATGGCGGTGCGTTGCGCGCCGGGCATGGAGTGTGCGCGATAACCCAGCTTCTCAATTTTCTGACAAACGGCGCGCACCTGTTCTTCGGTGGCTTGCGCCTGCATGACGACTAACATAGGTTCACCTTAGCAACGCTGGCTGCACACAGGAGATCGAGCGTTGCTCGACGGACAGCCGGGGGCGGCGGTTCCGGCATGGTCTGCAGGAGAAGTCGCATCCCAAGTCTACCTTTGCTCCCAGCTCGACCGCAAATGAAGCACCGACGGGGCCGACGGGGCACAGGAGCAACTGTGGGCGTCCTTGCGTTCGTCCTCGCCGACTTTGGGTGGGCGATCTTGTCCTGCCGTAATGAGCCAAAAGGCCATAACCGCAAGGCTCGCGAAGGTCGCGGAGGCCGCAAAGGAGCCTGACCCGGACACCCCATGGCAAGTTTTCGGTCGTTTGCCGAGGGGGAACGCCTAGCTTTTTGGGAACCGTAGGCTTCGACAGGCGAGGATGCCCGCGCCACACGACCTCGTTATACTTTCCTCATGGCTCGCTCGATGGCGCGAGAACAGGACATTCTTAAGCGGCCCGCGCCGAAGCGGGCGCCCCGGCTGACTTCCCGGCGTATTGGTATTCATACATCTTCCGCAGGAGGAGTGCAGAATGCGGCCGAGCGCGCCTATCGCCTGGGCTGCAATACGTTCCAGATTTTTTCTTCCAGCCCGCGCCAGTGGGCTCCCTATGAGCTGGGCGAACCGCAGTGCGCGGAGATGAACCGGCTGCGCGCGCGCTACGATCTGCGGCCGCTGGTGATTCATACCAATTACCTGGTGAACCTTGCCAGTTCGAATGAGCTCTTCCTGCGGAAGTCGATGGAGGCGTTTCGTGGCGAAGTGGAGCGAGCCCTTTCTCTGTGCGCTGACTATCTGGTCTTGCATCCCGGCTCGTTTCGCGGAAGTGACCGCGAGCAAGGGCTGGTGCGTACCGCTGCCGCGATCGCCGCATCCACCGAACGACTCGACCTTACGAAAGGCGGCTTGACCATTCTGATCGAGAACACCGCCGGGGCGGAGTTCTCGCTCGGTGGAAGCTTCGAACAGGTGGCGGAAGTTCTCGATTGCCTGCGCGGAACCGTTCCGGTCGGCGCCTGTATCGATACCTGTCACACCCACGTTGCGGGATACGATATTGTCAGCGAGGAAGGCCTTTATGAGACCCTACGGCATCTCGATGCGACCATTGGGCTCAATCAAGTGAAAGTCTGGCACTGCAACGATGCCAAGGCCGCGCGCGGCTCCAAGCTTGACCGGCATCAGCATGTGGGGAAGGGAACCATCGGCAAAGAGACCTTTCGAATTCTGCTGAACGACCTGCGACTGGCGCACGCCGCTTTCATCGCCGAAACGCCAATTGACGAACCGGGTGACGATAGAAGCAATGTCGAGGCATTGAAAAAGCTGGTGGTAGAGACCTAGCGTGCAACGTTTCCGGCCGCCGGCATCCGAGACGGAGGGGAGAGAGCTGTTGCAAGCAACGTCTCTAGCGCCGATACTCTTCTGCCATGGCATCCTCAACCTGCATGAAGTTATACCGTTGCCGACACGGCATTGTGGCCGAGCACGAGGATCATTTCTATACCGTGAATGCGTCTTCCTGGGACGAGGTGGTCACGCGCGAGGACCTGGCCGATTATTTGCACCACGCCATTCGTGGGATGACGCCGCTTGATGGCCCCGCACCACAGGACCTGCTTGCCCCGATCGGCAGCCAGGAAGTGTGGGCGGCGGGAGTCACTTACTATCGCAGCCGCAATGCGCGGATGGAGGAGTCGAGTAGTGCTGGCGGCGGCGATTTCTATGACCGCGTCTATCAGGCGGCGAGGCCGGAGTTGTTCTTCAAGTCGATGCCGCACCGCGTGGCTGGACCGGGCGCCAAGGTCGCGATTCGCGATGATGCTTCCTGGTCGGTGCCTGAGCCTGAATTGACCCTGTTGGTCACACCTGGCGGCAAAATCGCCGGCTACACCATTGGCAACGACATGAGTTCGCGCGACATCGAAGGCGAAAATCCCCTGTACCTGCCACAAGCCAAGGTTTACGACCGCAGTTGCGCCCTGGGGCCAGGTCTCTTGATTTGTGACGAGCAACCTTCTGCCGCCACCGAGATTACGCTGGAGATTCGCCGTGGCGGTGCTGGGGTATTCTCAGGCGCGACGACCCTCAAAGAAATGAAGCGGACGATCAAAGAACTTGTCGAATACCTCTACCGCAATAACAGCTTTCCTCAGGGATGCTTTCTTTTGACGGGTACCGGCGTAGTGCCTCCGGATTGGTTCACGTTGCAGATCGGCGACGAGATACGCATTACCATTCCGCCGATCGGAACTCTGGTCAATTTCGTTGGATAGGTATCGTGGGGCGCCCAGTCGTGCGCTTGCAGGCGCCGGGCTTGAGCGCGCGGCGTGTAAAATAAAAGACTATTTACAGGCTGTACCTTCCTTCTATGGCAATCGGAGAAAAAACTGCCAACGGTGTAACCAACGGCTCTGAATCCGGGGCTCCCGCGCCGCGTCCTCAGGAAGAGCGCTACGACCCCCGGCGTGTCGAGACCAAGTGGTTTGAGCGTTGGCAGCAGAATGCCGCCCTCTATGCAGCCGAGCCCGACTCGACCAAGAAAAAATATTACGTGCTCGAAATGCTGCCCTATCCCTCGGGCGCGCTGCACATGGGGCACGTGCG
>CAZILJ010000165.1:0-1789 GCA_964539915.1 uncultured Acidobacteriaceae bacterium
CGGCCGTAGTTTTCGTTCAGGCCGCTATTCGGTTTGCGCTTCGCATTCGGACCTGGCTGCTGCGGAAAGCGGCGCGGACCTCCGTAGGGGCGGTATGGTGGCATCGGCCGGTCTGGGATTCCGAGCGCACGCCTAGAGTCCGGTCCCACACTCAACCAGTTATCAAGGTAGAACAACATCGCCGGACTCTTGGCCGTCGCGACCAGCAAATCTTCGAACTTGCCGAGCACGTGCGGGCGGATCGCGTCCTGCTCGTAGTTGCTGAGGAACAGCCGCTCGGGACCCTTGCCGGCGAACACGTTGAAATGGTTGAACCAGAAATCGGTCATCACTTGCTCAAGCTGACGCTCGCTATAGATCGCCCGCAGCATCTTGGCCTGAAGAAGCTCGTCGACCACCACCCCCTGCGGATTGTTCATCGCGAGCAGCGTTTCCTTCTGCTTGGGGTTCATGCCCGCAAGAAAATCTTGCCCCTTGCCACCGCGCAGCGAATCGGCAAACGCAACTTGGTCGTCGGCCGACATCGCCATCACTTTCTGGTAGCGCTGGTCGGGAGGAAGGTCGATGAGTCCCTGGATCTTTAGGTCGGCATAGAGACGATCTTCGCGACGGCGGGCTTCCGCGTCATTGCCAATCGTAACCTTTCCCGCAGGTCGCGCCATGGACGGTTCGTTAGCGGGCGCGCTCGCCGAGCGCGTGTCGCTATCCGAGGCGCTCATCGCGTTGGTGTTCGTCGAGTCCATGCTGGCCGGGTTCGTGGAGTTGCCCTCGGCGAGGTTATTTGGTGCATTGCCAGTTGCATCTCCGCGGGCCCCTCGAGCGGCGGCGAGTTCTTCGGCGGTCTTCGCCATGTCGGATGCGGCAGGCACAACTTGTGCGACAGCAACTCTAGCAACGTCTTCCTCTTTCTGGGCTTTCTTTTCCTTCTTCTCCTCGATGCGCGCAATCTGAACCTGGAACACGGCGCGCTTTGCAGGATCGGAAGGCATCGGTTTCTTGCCTTCCATCACCTGTTTGATGATCTGATTGTCGGGAAACTCCTCGACGATTTCTTTCGAGCTCATGTGCAGCGTGCGGAACGGGGTGAGGCGGGATTCGAGTGAACTGTCTGAGATTTTCTCCGGGTGCAGCTGCAGGTCGATCCAGCGGTCAACCCCCATTGCCGTGACCTGCTGGACGTCGCCGGGCCGCGGTCCAAAGGTAAGGCGATTGAGAGCTTGGACCGCCCGCTTCTGCTCGTTTGCGCCAGGATCAGTAGAGTCCTTTTTCTTCGCGAGCAACTGCGGGACCGCACAGGCGAGGCTCAGACACGACAGGAACAGCGCTAGCTTCCGCAAGTTGGATTTCATGAACACTCCGGGCGCAGCAGGTCTCCTGATTATGAACCCTCATCCCGGAAAAAGTTGCTCCCGAAGATGGTGCGGGGATGACTTCCAAGTGGCTGAGCAATAAAGGTTTGCCGAAGGGACGGGAGAGCAGCAGCCAGGATTCCGAACCGCTAGGAGCCGATTCCTTTGGTTAAGTACACTTTCGCGCGCGAAATCTTGTGTTGTAAAGTGGCGGCGAGATGATCGATATCGGTCGCCGCGATGTTCACTGACATGGTATCGAGCAATGGCGTTCGGTTGCTCCCGACCGCGTCGCGGCGCACTTGAATCAACAGTCCTTGAACGACATTCGGATCATACTTTTCAGGAGCCATACGGACCAGATCGCTCAGGGCGCTGCCTACCGAAAGCGGAGCACGATAGGGTCGCGCGCTGGTCATTGCGTCGAAGGAATCGGCGAG
>CAZILJ010000166.1:0-2200 GCA_964539915.1 uncultured Acidobacteriaceae bacterium
CAATTCCTAACGTTCAGGGCGAGGTACAATTCGCTTCCGGCACTCTGGAAGATGCGACTCTGCGGATCGTGATTCAGGCGGCGTCGCTGGTGGTGACCGACGACATCAGCGACAACGACCGCCAGGAAATCGAACGCAGAATGCACGACGAAGTCCTGGAGACCGACGGTTTCCCGGAGATCATTTATGAATGCTCCCGCGCTTCGTCGATTCAGAAGATGGGCGAAGATCTATATTTGGTCGCTCTCAACGGAGAACTCGCTTTGCATGGGGTCACGCGCAATCTGCCGGTTTCTGCGCGAGTAACGCTGAAGGGTGATATTGTGCGCGCCGCTGGGGAGTTTTCCATTCGCCTGAGCGATTACGAGATTCGAGCGGTTTCAGCGGCGGGAGGAACCGTGAAGCTGAAGGATGAACTCAAGCTGTCGTTTGATATTTCCGCTCGCAAACAGGCGTGAACTGGCGGCGGAAACGGGTTTTTGAAGATGGGTCAGGATCGAGCAAATCATGATGTCGCCGGAGGCTGCCGCATGTGCTTAGCGATACCGGGGAAGATCGTCGAGATCGCCTCCGACAACCAGGATTCCGCGGTCGTGGACGTGGTCGGCGTGCGGCGCAAAATTGATTTGGGCTTGTTGCAGGATGACAAGCCAGTGCCCGGCGACTGGGTACTCATTCATGTGGGCTTTGCCATGAGCAAGATCAGCGAGCAGGATGCCGCCGACCAGATGAACACGCTCAGGATGCTGGGTGAGATGGACGGGACGATGCAGGAGGTCAAAGGATACGGACTGGAGGAAGTGAATTGACGCCCGCCCACGTCCAGCCGGTGAGGGAGTGATCCGTATGAGATACGTCGATGAGTTCCGCGAGCCCCAACTAATTTCGAAGACGGCAGAAGAAATTCGCCGTCTCGCCGGCACGGAACGCCACTATCGCATGATGGAAGTCTGCGGCGGACATACCCACGCGATCTATCGCTTCGGCCTGAAAGATATACTCCCGGAAAACATCGAGTTGATCCACGGCCCCGGCTGCCCAGTTTGCGTGCTTCCCATGGGAAGAATCGACGATGGCCTTTCCATCGCGCAGCAATCGAATGTTATCTTCGCCGCCTTTGGCGACATGATGCGTGTACCCGGGACTCAGGGCAGCCCATTTGAGCACAAGGCCCGAGGTATGGATGTTCGGATCGTATACTCACCTTCCGATGCTCTGAAGCTGGCCCGGCTCAATCCCGCCAAGCACGTCATGTTTTTCGCCATTGGTTTTGAAACGACCGCGCCATCCACCGCGCTTACGATAATGCGCGCCAAGGCCGAGGGCATCCGAAACTTCTCCGTGTTCTGTAACCACGTGACCATCATTCCCGCCATCCGCGCCATCCTGGATTCTCCCGATATGCGGCTGGACGCCTTCATCGGTCCCGGCCATGTTTCGACCGTCATCGGTTGCCGTCCTTACGAGTGGATCGCCCAGAACGAGCGCAAACCGATCGTGGTGTCGGGCTTCGAACCTCTCGACATGCTGCAATCCGTGGTCATGCTCCTGCGCCAGTTGAAGGCGGGCGAGGCCAAGGTGGAAAATCAATACAAACGCGTCGTTCCGTGGGAGGGTAACCGTGCCGCACTCAGGGCCATGGCCGAGGTTTTCGAGTTGCGTCCTTATTTTGAGTGGCGCGGTCTGGGATTTATTTCGCAGTCGGCACTGCGCTTCAACGATAAGTATGCCGAATGGGACGCAGAACAACGCTTTGAGGTTCCTGGCATTCGAGTGACCGATCCCAAAGCCGCGCAATGTGGGGAAGTGCTGAAGGGCGTGCTGAAGCCGCATCAGTGTAAGCTTTTTGGCCGGGAGTGCACGCCGGAGCATCCTATCGGCGCACTTATGGTGTCATCGGAAGGATCATGCGCCGCCTATCACAACTACGAACACCGCAAGGCAGCAATGGTGAGCCTGAGTTCGGTCGCCTAAACGCTGGGACCGCCTTGCTTGCCGAATCCGCACCCGTCCGGTTCCGCGATCCGCAAATCGAGATGGCGCACGGTGCCGGAGGCAAAGCCAGCCGCAAGCTTGTGGAAGGCCTTTTTGCTCCTCTGCTTTTTGGCACGGCGCCCGGACCCCTCGGAGATGCCGCGCAGGTCGACATCGAAGGCACAAAAGTTGCGATCACTACCGACAGTTTTGTGGTCAAGCCGCT
>CAZILJ010000167.1:0-2891 GCA_964539915.1 uncultured Acidobacteriaceae bacterium
CATAATTGCGGTAGTAGATCTCGGCATTGCCGTGCAAGCTGTAGAGATTGCCTTTTTTCTCCTGCTGCTGGGCGCAGATGAGCGTCCCGTCCTTGAGTTGCGTCCCTGCCCGATTGGCGCAAGCCGAACTGGCAGCTGAAACCGGAGCATTCGACTTCTTGGTAGACTCCTCGGCGGAGCTACCGCTTGAACCCGAATATCCTGAAAGCAACTGGCTGGTTACTAGCGCAGATGCGAGAAGCTGATGACAAAGAAACGGCGCCGTGATAAGGAATCTAGTGCGGAGAGTCATCGGAAGAAAATCGACGGCAGAAGATCGTCCATCGAAGCGAATACCTGCCCTTTCGGTTTCTTGTCGCGGCATCGTGAACTTAGCACGGCGTTGGCTGCGAGGCAAAGTGCCGAAAAAGGCTAGGATTCCCGTTGGTTGCTTTCCGGTTGTACGTTTCGCTCAACAGGGATACGATTTCGAAAGACTGGTCTTCATGAATTGTCCGCAGTGTGGAGAAGTTGGCTGTTGCCATTCTGAGTTCCTTCCGCCTCCTAGATCGCAGTCGAGGCCTGGAATCGAGTCTGGGTCCGGATCGACGTCGGCTGATGCTGCGGAGAGCAAGCGGATTGATTCCGAAATCCCGGGCAGGCCTGCTGCTGAAGCTAAAGATCTGAATGGCTCGCCGGCCAGCTCCGATTCGTCGCCGGCGGCCGGTTCTGAAGTCCGCGATGGCGACGCCTGGCGCGACGAGCTTTCTGAGCGTCTCAATCGCTATCGCGCGCGCCGCAAAGCGCCTCCTCCCCGTTACCCCTCTCTCAGCTTGCGGTTTGAAAATTTCGAATCGGACCCGCGCGCAAATGCCAGCCGCGGATCATCGTTGCCGCCTCATGCCTTTGAGACCGCCTCGAATCATGCCCTCGCGCTTGATGGACTGAGGCCGCAGCCATTATCGGCGTCCGAGCGCCAGGTGCAATCCCGGGAGGTGCCTCGAGAGAGCGCCCCACCCTCGATCCGCCAAGCCATCGCGCCTCCCCCCGCGCATTCCAGGGCAGAACGTCCGAGCGCAAAAATCATCGAGTTTCCGAGGTTTGCCTGGGGACCGCCGGTGCCTCCGCCGGATCAACTGGCTGAGCCGGTGAGCGAGCGTCCACGAATTCTCGATGTTCCCGACGTTGAACCGCCGGCTCCGGCGCTCGGTGGAATTACCATGGAAGCAGTGCAGCAGGAGGAAGTCGAAAAGAAGCCGGGCATTGACATACCCCTCGAGAGCGCGCCATTTCGCTCGCGAGTGGTGGCCGCCCTGGTCGATGGAATCATCATCTCCGTTGCCTCAGCTCTTTTTGGTTTCATATTCTGGAAGTTGGCGGCGGTGCGTCCGCCGCAGATTCAAACTCTGAGCCTTGTGATTGGAATCCCCTGTTTGTTCTGGGCGGCCTACCAGTATTTGCTCGTCGTCCACGGCGCGAGCACTCCGGGATGGCGCGTCGCTGGCCTCGAACTTACCCGTTTCGATGGCACTTTGCCCAGCCGCTCCTTGCGCCGGTGGCGGGTGCTGGCCGCCTGGCTCTCTGCGGTTTCCGTGGGGATGGGTTACGCCTGGGTCTTTCTTGACGAAGACGCACTCTGTTGGCACGATCGGATTACCCATACCTATCTCGCCCCGAGAAAACGCGGGGCGATGGACACCGCCGAGCACGAGTAACTCGACAGGACCAGAACGCTTCTGCCTTCCCTCCTGTGCTATCTTCAATGGGGTTCAGCCATTATTGTAGTTCCGCCATTCATAAGAAGCATGGCCACATCCCCAGAAGGTACAAAACCGGCAGTAAAGGTCTTCGTCGCCACTACGGTGATGTTGACCTTCATTTCGTTCTGGCGTGCCTCTGCAATCGTTCTGTCGGACTTGGCCTCGTCCGCTTATTACGCGGGCGGCGATGCCGAGAAAGTCATCGGCAAAAGTGCCCCCTGGTTCATTCTCGCGGTCATGCTGTTCAGTTACGCGGTGCGTGCGCTGTATATCGAATCCAGCAGCATGTTCGTCCGTGGCGGCGTCTACCGCGTCGTCAAAGAAGCGATGGGCGGAACCCTGGCAAAGTTTTCCGTCTCGGCGCTGCTGTTCGACTATGTGCTGACCGGTCCCATCAGCGCGGTTTCCGCCGGGCAATACCTGGCTGGCTTCATCAAAGACATCGGGGTATACCTTCACCGGCCTCTGAACTTCTCCGACGATCATTTTGCCGCCGGACTAGCCGTCATCATCGTCATCTATTTCTGGTGGAAGAACACCCAGGGCATACACGAATCCAGCCAGAAGGCGTTGCAGATCATGGTCATCACCACCGTCATGGTGGTCCTGCTGATCATCTGGTGCACGATCACGGTCTTGCGCGCGCCCATTGTGTTGCCCCCCAACCCGCTGCACCCGGGCGTGGTTCCCCTGAACCGGGAGTCCCTGGGCTGGCTCAATGGAACCTGGTTCAGCCACATTACCTGGATCATCCTGTTCGTAGGCTTCGGCCATTCTGTGCTGGCCATGAGTGGCGAAGAAACCCTGGCGCAGGTCAACCGCGAGATCGAACATCCGAAGTTGAAAAACCTGGAAAAAACGGGCCTGGTGATTTTCGTCTATAGCCTGCTGTTCACCTCACTGGTGTCGTTCTTCGCGGTGATGATCATTCCAGACAGCGTCCGCCCCAACTACTTCGCCAATCTCATCGGCGGCATCGCCGTGTATCTGGTTGGGCCGACGAGCCTGAAGCTGTTGTTCCACGGTTTTGTCGTGCTGGTAGGAGTGTTGATTCTGGCCGGCGCGCAGAATACTTCGATTGTGGGCGCCAATGGCGTTCTAAACCGTGTCGCCGAAGACGGCGTGCTCACCAGTTGGTTCCAGAAGCCGCAC
>CAZILJ010000168.1:0-1658 GCA_964539915.1 uncultured Acidobacteriaceae bacterium
AACTCCAATCAGGAGAGCGCGTCCCAGTTCTGCGTGGTCCATGACGCGGGCGATGTCGGAAGCATGCTTTTCCATGGTTGCGGGACCTTCGCCAACCTCCGAATCTCCGTGCCCGCGCAGATCCGGCAACACCAGGCGATACCGTGCAGACAAGGCCTCCGCCACCGGCAGCCAGAATTCATGGCTTACGGGAAAAGGATGCAACAGGATTACCGGCGGGCCCTCACCTAGCGTCCAGTAGGAGATTTCGGCGTCGCCGCTTTTGATTCGCTGGGCAGGGGTGCGCTCCATGTCAGGCGATTAAATCACACTTGCGACTCCGCGCGCGCCTTTCGGAACGCAGTATCGGTTGACCCTAAAACTGAAAGGTCCAGGTTGAAGTCGCGGGCGGACTACGAAGTCGCCACCGTTTGACTGACGGCTGGGGCCGGAAGAAGCAGCGGCTCTTCCGGCATCACGATCCAGGCGATGATGTAGGGAATGAAACCGATGCCCGTCATAATTGCCGTGATTAACCACACCACTCGCACCACCGTGACATCCATGTCGAAGTACTCAGAAAAACCGAGGCAAACTCCAGCAACTTTGCGCCCCAGACGCGGACGCACCAGCTTGGTCCGGGCCAGCGAAGCGCCGACGCGAATACCACAATAGGCGCAAACCGCAGCATCATTCTGAATCAGCTTTCCGCAATAGTTGCAATACATAGCTCCGCCCTCCCTCGAAAGTACGCAAATCCTGATCGAAAGTTCCCTTTATTCCCGGTAGGCTTCTTTGATATACCGCCGCGCCTGGTCGGCCTGGCCGGTATTGGCGTTTCCGGCCAAGACCGTCTGGTATTTCTTCATCGCCAGATCGCGCTTCTGCAGCAGATCATACATTTCTCCCGCGGCTAAGTTGGCCTTTTGCAAAACATCGGGATCCGGGTTGGGAACTTCATTGACCAGATCATAGGCAGACGCAGCACCAGCGAGATTCTTCTCGCTGCGCAACAATTCACCGAGGCCCCAGGCGGCCAACTCATAGTGCAGGGTCGCGTACTTCCCTTCCCGGCCGTTCTGCCAGACCTTGCGGTAGACCGCCTCGGCCTCCGGCAATCGTCCGGCGGCGCGCTGCAGGTTCGCTACTTCCGTGAGAAACAAGTGATTTCTCGGATATTTCGTCGAGAGTTCGTTCATATAGCCGAGCGCCTCATCAAACTGGTGCTCGCGCCGTAGAAACAGAGTGATCACGACTTTGGCATCGACCGCGTTTTCCCCATCGCTCTGGGCGACTTCGCGCAGATACTCGAGGCCTTTCTCTGGCGAGCCGCTCAATCCGGCCAGGGCCGCGGCCACCTTCACGCTCCAGGGCAGGCGCCCGATCACGTAGTTGTGGGTGCCGACGACCATTTTCGCGTCGAGGTAGTTGGAGTCGAGTTCGAGCACGTGTTCATGATCATGGCGCGCTCCGACCGCATTGCGCAGGGCGGAAAACCACGCCCGCTCCACCAGTCCAGTGTAGACGGAAAACTGCGCGCGGGTAACGCCGCGGCAGTAAAGAGCGTTGACGTCTTTCGGATTCTCTTTGAGTTCCTGCTCTTCCAAATTCTCTGCGCGGTGAACGAGTTCCTTGATTCGATCTTTCACTTTTGTATCGGTGGGGCGGGGCGCGCGGCC
>CAZILJ010000169.1:0-1528 GCA_964539915.1 uncultured Acidobacteriaceae bacterium
TGAAAGCTAAGGTCAGGCATGGGACTGCTCTTCTACTCCGGATACCTCTTTGACCTCGACGGGGACATCTACTGATCGCGCCTTCAAACTCGCGAAATAATGGCCTAATTCCTGCCACACTTCCGTGCCACCGGAAAGACCTTTCCAATGCATGCGAATCAAGCCCACCAGCTTGTAACATTCATCGATGGGCAGCAGGTAATACTCGGCGGCGGAATATCCACGGGAATAGCCCAGGCGGTTGACCAGCAGCCCTTCCACGTCGAATTCCATTTCGTTCATAATCGGGTTCCCCGCCACAATGTCGTCCCAGGATTCCAGCGCCAGCAGCGATTCCGTCGCACCCGCTGGACTCGGGTAAAGCGCGATGACCCGATTCTCCAGGCTACTTTCGAAGAAAAAGGCCATGTTGATCGGGACCATCAAGCTATTCCACTCGGCATCGCTGAGATTGAAGGCGGGAAGAGAGCGCACCCGCCGCGGCACACGCTTGAACTTAACTCCTTGGCCGCTGAACAGGATGGCGCAGCCGTCGCAGGTACAGAGGAGTTTGCGACGCGCCAGTTCGATCAAGTGCGGATGATCGGGGCGCAGGCCCATGCTGCACAACTCGCAGCGTTCAAGCGGTCGCGCACGCCGCGCGAACTGCCGCAGCGCTCCAAAACCGCCGGTCGATTCTGTAATTTGCCCCGAACTCATGGTTTCAACATCCCAGAGTCTTCCTGCGTCCCCATCAATCCGCGCCCTGCGACTCCCGAGCCACCGGCGGATCGGTGAGTATCTGTGATCCGGCAACACCGCCAATCAACTTGTCCAAAGACACAAATCCCGAAGCGGGTTTCTCTTCAAACCCTTCAATTACCAGGGAGGTCAAATCGGGTGCTGCATCGTACATCGCCCCCTCCAGCGTCGACTGCACGTTCTTGGCGGTTGAGCCGCAGGTGTGTGAGCCGATTTCAACTCGCAGCCGGATCGCACCATTGTTTACGCCGAGCAACTCAACTTCACAGCCCTGCTTCCGCAACTGCGGCCGGATCCGGTCTACTGCTTTCACGACGCGGCCTTCAAGCTCTTCGGGGTGGAGGCCGTACAGAATCAGAACGCTGCTTACCAGCGGATCTCGGCCGAGCCGGTCAATGATCGCCATCCCCGGTTCTCCTGCCTCGGCGACGATTTCGAGCGCATTCTCCAGGGCTGCACCGTGCAAATCCATGAGCGACTGCACCAGATTCTTGGTGGCGGCTCGTACCGCGGGATCGGCAATCGATTCTATTTCTTGGACCAACCCGCCGATCCGCTGCATATCTTCCCGAAAATCCCTGCCTTCCGACACAATGCTCCTTAGCCAAACGCTTATTAAAACCGAGCTGAAAAAAGTAAGCGAGTGAACGCCATGAAGCGACCACCCTCACTTCTTCCTAAACAGACTGTCAAGTTCAAGGTTGCAGGCCAAACATCGGGGAATGATGCGTCTCCAGAACCTTGCCGTTCCCCAGATACATGTGCACGCCGCACGGCAAACAAGGAT
>CAZILJ010000170.1:0-6475 GCA_964539915.1 uncultured Acidobacteriaceae bacterium
CGCAAGCTCCAGGTCTGCGCCAGGCGCACCAGAGCGTCATACACCGCGAGGTTGCCATGGGGATGGTATTTGCCCATGACTTCGCCAACGATTCTGGCGCACTTGCGCGTGGCCTTGTTCGGCTGCAGGCCCATCTGCTGCATGGTGTAGAGAATGCGGCGATGTACGGGCTTCAATCCGTCGCGCACATCGGGCAGTGCGCGGCCGATAATCACCGACATGGAGTAGTCGAGGTAGGACCGCTTCATCTCCTCTTCAATGTTGACCGGTTGAATGTTCAACGCGCCGGGGCCATCGCCGCCGGGAGGAGGAGTGAGAGGAAGTTCAGGGTTTTGATCGTCTGCCATGGGTACTCTTAAGCTTCTAGCTGCCGGCTCGTAGCCGACCGCTGTGTTTCAAACGGGCACTTTTATCGCCCGTCACAATCTTGTAACTGCTTGTATTTACAGGGCGTTATGTGCACTGGAAGCTTTTGTGATTATACCACGCAATTTCGCTGGATTGAAGGTGCGGGTTAACCGGCTTGAGCCCGGGATGCGAGCACGGAAAGCAAAATTCACTACGGGCCGACGATCACTTCATTGGGCGCTCTGGGGAGCTGGAATCGCAAGCCGCGAGAGTAGTTGGACTTGAGGGTTTCGGGAAGGTCCAACGACGAGAGCTCAATCTTTCTGTTCCACGATCCATCTCTGTAGAAATCGGCGGGCGCATAAATTGCTCCGCCCGTAATCGTGTAAGCGGAAACCTCTTCGCGGTGGCCGTCGCGAAACACCAGCACCGCGACCGGCAAATCCTTGGCCACCGCTGGATCCATTGCCGTTCGAGCATCGGAGGTCAGTGCGAGGGCCTGCGCCCCCGATGTTTCTTCTCCGCTCACTTGAACGTAGCGATCTCCTTGCAGTTCGATCATGAGCGGGCGCATAGGCGACGGAGCCGGGTCGGAAACGGGGGCCGGAGCAGGAGCAGCCTGCACAATGATGACGGGCGGCTGCGACGCAACCGGATCTCCCGTGCTGGAAAGATAGTCGGCATAGAACGGGTCTGAGAACGCCAGCGGATTAAACGAATTGCGCGCGCGGCTGCCTGCGTGGTGACTACCCGGGAAGCGCGAAGCGGGCGAAACCATTCGTTGTGCGCTCGCTCCGGGTGTGAAAGCGGCGAGAAAGGCGACGAGCAGCAGGCTGCGCATGATTAGTTCGCCTGAGCGGACGCCGGAAGTTGAAAGGTTACGCCGCGATCATCGTTTTGCTGGCGGGTAGCCTCCAGATCGAGATCAGCGAGTGCGATTTTGCGGGCATGCCCCGGCGTCAGATCAAAAATAGTCTGGCCGAGGATGGCGTAGTTTCCGACTTCCAGCTTGCGACCATCTTTGAATACAAGTACGGTCGGCTGCGGAGGTGGTTGGGGAGTCTCGGCGGCGGCATCGTCCCCTCGACGGGCAGGCGGCGGAGAAAGATCTTTGACTGGGGGAACATAAGAGTTGGCGCCAGATCCGCGTCGGTCGAAAATCGTGGGACCTCCAAGGTATTCGTCATCTTCATTTTCATTGGGGTCCTCATTATCATTATCCTGTGTGGCACCTGCGTCGACGGCGTACGGAACCGGGTACACCAAGCCCGGCGCGAGATCGGCATCGTGGGGGTGATGATGACGGTGCTCACCGTTGCGAGGCATATTCGGCGCCAAGAAAACGCCGCGACTGTTGGGAGCGATACCACGGGGACCGAGGGCGGGTACGCCCGTGGGCGGGCTCACAAGTTGGCCTACAGGGGGAGCGACGCCGCCGGTCCGAGGACTCACTGCCCCGGTCGCCGGCATAACCGCCCCGGTCGTACTGTTCATCTGAGCGTGGCCGCTGGCGAGGAAAACCGCCGGAAGAATCATCAAGCTGAACAACCCTACGGAAGCGGGAAAGAAACGCCGCACGTAACTATGATACTCCACTGGCGAAGTCATGGCTTACCTCTAAGAGTAGAACGCTCCTCGCATTTAGATTGCAGGCGACAGTGCCGGGATGCTTATAGTGCAGCCCAGCGCGATCGTTATGTTTATGTTGCTGATAATGCGAGAAATTGATTGCTAGAGCCTGCGGTCTATAATTCTGTTGATCGGAAGTTCTCCGGCGGGCGCGGAAACATTCAAACCATGAAATCTGCCATTCAATTTGCCTTGCTGGGGCTGGTGCTGGTGATTGTGGCAATGGTCTCGGCGCTAACCGCAATGCGATTTGCCATTCACGGCCAGGTGGTCGAAGTGCCTGCCCTGGTCGGATTAACCCCGGCCGAAGCGGAGAAGAAGGTGGCGGGCGTTGGATTGCAGATTTCGATCGAGCGACAGTATTACAGTCCGCAAATCGCGGAGGGAAAAATCATGTCGCAGTTGCCGGTACCGGGAACCAAGGTGCGGCGCGGGTGGCAGGTGCGAGTGGCAGAAAGTTTGGGGCCGATCCGGGTGTCGATTCCCGACGTGACCGGGCAGAGCGAGCACGCGGCAGAACTGAATATCCGGCGGCGCGGCCTGGACGTGGCTTCGATGGCGAGCGTGCAGTCGGCGGGACTTCCAGCGGATCAGGTGCTGGCGCAAAGTCCCACGGCGAAGGCGACGCAAGTAGTGGCGCCGAAGATCAGCTTGCTGATCACGGCCGCCGCTGAGCCGCAGGCTTTCGTGATGCCGAGCTTTGTCGGGCAGCCGCTGGGCAGTGCCAGCCGGACTTTGCAGGATGCTGGATTCCGGTTAGGCAACGTAAACCTGGCTGCACTGGCGCCCGCTCCTGAGGGGGATGGAGCAAATCCGGCGAATCCCGAGAATCCAGTGGCGCCGCCGGTACCCCCCCCTCAGCCAGGCCCGGCCAGCATTATCGTGGCGCAGTCGCCGGCCGCAGGCCAGAAAATTCTGGCCGGAGCGGTGATCAACTTTGATGTGCGGTAGAGAGCTAAGAACTCGCCACGGATTGGCACGGATCGTCTCCGGCACACCGGGAACATTTCCTTCACAGCCGACCTAGCAGTTTCCTACCCGTCCCTGCGCATTAGGTGTGGGGGAGAATGAGATTCGCGAGAACATCGGCGAAGCCCGTCTCTGAGTATCAGACGCACCGCAGAATATGGAGTCCCGAAGGGCTGGGACACCGTTATTCACGTCCCGGCTGTTCCCCAGCATCTGGCCTAAATAAGCGCAGTTTCCGGGGACCTACAACCTTGACTGAGAAACGGCAAAGCGCAAACTGAGATCGTGCGCGAAGCCAGGAGGAATTTCGCGTCCAGCCCAACTAGAAATCTCGCGCACCCGTTCAGTCCCTATTTCGTAATATTTTGCGTGCAAGTCATTGCGGATCAATATTTTGCAGTCGCGACGCCATCCCTGTGCGGTGTAACTTTGACGGAATCAATATCTTATGTGAATCGATACAAAAAATACGCGACCTATCGTGGCCTACTAGCCCGTCCGTCTCTCCAAGATGCCGGCGAAGAAGCCGTCGCAGGGATGAACGCCTGGAAGCGTTCGAAGATAAGGACCACGAGTGAGGGCGGCGGGATCGGACCAGGTCAGCTTGCCCGTTGCCTTCAGCTGCTCGAGTTCGGTTCTGCAATCGAGTAAGCGAAACGAATCATTTTCTGACAGGGCTTGCTCGACGACATCTTCGTTTTCCTCTTTTTCCAACGAGCAAGTCGAGTAAACGAGGCGCCCGCCAGGAGCGACCTGAGCCAAGGTGGAGCGAAGAATGGCGAGCTGCCGCTCGTGTAGCTGTGCGAGATCACCAAGCGAGAGCCGCCACTTGATCTCGGGATTCCGTGCCAGCGTCCCGGTGCCCGAGCATGGAACGTCGGCGAGCACTCGATCAAACTGCACAGACACCGGGAGATGCTGTGCGTCGGCATTTACGATTTGGATTCGAGAGGCATGTGGTTGTAGCAGCTTCTCGAGAAGTCGCGCGCGATGCGAATGCAGTTCGACGGCGGTGATTGCGGCTTCGGGATTATGGTCTGCGATCGCCAGCGTTTTGCCGCCGGGTGCCGCGCAGCAGTCGAGGATCTGCAAGCCGGATCCGACGAGGGCGGCGACAAGTTGCGAGGCTTCGTCCTGGATGACGATCTGGCCGGAGCGGAATGCCTGAGTCTGCGTGCTATCTCCGGCTTCGATCCGGCGAGCGGAGGCTAGCAAAGCTCCCGGACGGAGAGTAATTCCTTCTTTAAGAAGCTCTTGTTCAACCTCAGGCAGACAGGTGCCGGTCGCCCGCACGCGCAGACGAACTGCGGTGACAGGAATCGCCTGATCGTGCTCGCAGATTTCGAGAGCGGCCGCCAGGCCGTATGCGCGCGCCCAACGCTCGACCAGCCATTGCGGATGCGCAAGCGCACGAGCCAGAGCTTCCGGCGAACTGGGTTGATCCGCAGCGGGGGTCCGTGGCGCCGTTGCCAGCTTCCGCAGAACCGCATTCACAAACGGGGCGGCCGATCGCTTACGGGCGCGCTTCACCAGTTCGACACTTTCGTAAAGCGCGGCGCGCTGTGGGACACGATCGAGCCATCGAAACTGATAAAGAGCCAGGCGTAGCGCGATGAGAATTTCAAGGTCGAGTTTGGAAAGAGGTTGAGAAGAGGCGATGGCAACATCCGCGTCGAGTCGCGAACGCCAACGTAGAACACCCATCACGAGTTCAGTCGCGAGGGCGTGATCGAGACGGGAAAGGCCTTCATAGGTGGCAGAGTGCAAAAGCTCAGAAGCATAGGAAGACTCGCGCTCGGCGCGGAGCAAAATGTCGAAGGCGGCGGAGCGGGCAGCAGAGACCGGCATAAGATAAGAGCTTAACCACCGAGGGTGCAGAGTTCCACAGGGGACTTCAGATGCCCAATCTCTCGCCCGGTTGAGGGCGGTAGCCGTTGACGAAGTCGCGGGCGGAGGTGCGTTTCTTTCCTTCCAGCTGGACCTCCAGTAATTCCAGCGAACTGTTGTGGCCGCAACCGACGAGAACTTGGCCTGCGCGGGAGTGGAGTTCGGCGGCAGGCAGCGCGTCACTGTCGGGCCGCGCATTCAGGATTTGCAGGTTCTTCCCACGGAACTTTGTATGTGCTCCGGGCCAAGGTTGAAAACCGCGGATGCGATTGCAGATCTCAGAGGCGGAGCGCGAAAAGTCGACGAGGCCATCTTCTTTCTTCAGAATAGGCGCAAGGCTGGCTTTCGAGTTGTCCTGGGGACGAGGGTGAACCCTGCCCGCTTCGAGGCCGCGTAGGGTTTCGACGGTGAGATGGGCGCCGATCGAGGCCAGTCGCGGTGCGAGGGTCTCGGCAGTGTCGCCGGGCCCAATGGGCAGTGGTTCCTGCAGCAGGATGTCACCGGTGTCGAGACCGGCGTCGATGCGCATGGTGGTCACCCCGGTGATAGTCTCCCCGTTGGCAATAACCCACTGAATCGGCGCGGCACCGCGGTATTTCGGGAGCAACGACGCGTGCAAGTTGATGTTGCCGAGCGGAGGGAGATCGAGCATCCACTGGGGAATGATGCGGCCGTAGCCGACGACGATGATCGCGTCGGGCTTGAGCGCGGTGAGTTCGGCGCGGAATTCGTCATTCGTCTTGATGCGATCGGGCTGAGTGATCGGAAGGTTGAGGCGTAGAGCCGCGTCTTTCACCGGCGAGCCGACGAACTCGAGGCCCCGCCCCTTGGGGCGGTCGGGCTGAGTCACGACGAGATGGACGCGGAACCCGGCTGCTACCAGCCCTTCGAGCGTCGGGACCGCGAAGCGCGGAGTGCCGCAGAAAACGAGATTGAGAGACATTAGGTAATTGGCAGGTGGGCTACTTCGATTACGGCAAACTTAACGGTGAGTTCGATTTGCTCAAGACAAACTCGAGCTCCCTGAAATGTTCCTTTCCGGAAATGTTCCTTCCCGCACTGTGCTTGCCCGTTGGGATCGCACATGAGGATGTTCAAACGAGAGCCGTCAATTGAGGGATGGCAATTCTGTGGGCCTGAGCACTTAGCCATCCCACAGACGCTGGCAACGCCGATCACGTTATCACGCTCCGGGCACACCATATTGATGGTCAGCACCACGTCCATCTTTCCATTGTCGCTCAGGTTAGGGACCACCTCCTATCTGTTTGAGGTCTGGATCGCTTCTTGGAACGAAGAAAGCAGCGGGGTGGAGGTTTCGCGGTCGCGCGTCGCTTTGACCAATACGGGCTTTGGAGAATCCGCGGCGTATGCTGCCAGCCAGGTTAGGGGCAACCCACGGAATCCGGACTAGGCGTTTCATTTCAGCCCCTTCAGCAGCCGACTGCCGGGTGATGGAGTCATGGAACGGCGGGGCGCTCTTTCAATTTCACAATCACAAATTAGACAATGACTCAATTTCTACCATTCTCCCGCTTTCACCAGCTTGCGGATCTTGCGCTTCATCAGGTCGCGTTTGAGGCCGCTGATGTGGTTGATGTAAAGCTTGCCATTCAAGTGATCGGTTTCGTGAAGGAACGCC
>CAZILJ010000171.1:0-9606 GCA_964539915.1 uncultured Acidobacteriaceae bacterium
ACGCGGTCCTTGTCGGACTGGGTTGGCGTGGTCATGGAAAGGTTCCTTCTATCCGGAGAGGATGCCGTCGGCCGCAATGCTCGAGTTTCAGGTGCAGAAGTTTGACACCGTCGAACTCAACAACAGCTTCTATCGGCCTGCCGACTGCAGAGGTCTTCCGCGCGAGTTACAGGCCGATGTTCGCGACTCACACCATTCCCTTGCGCAACTCGTCCAGCGGATACTTCGTGCCGCGCCATTCGATCCCATCATTCCACAATGTGAGAATCATCGAGCGCAAAAGCGTATAGATGAACAGTGTCGTGCTTACCGGGTGAAGCAGGAAATAATACGCGGGCACGGCTGACCGCCAGGACATTCCAATGTAGATGGAAAACATCGACGCCAGCGCCACCGAATACGGCACGCGAGCCCATCCATGTGCCAGAAAAACGCCGAGAAATGGACCGAAATTCAGGAAAGCCAACCCGAAGGCCGAAATCAACGTGCGCCACCACTGGAAGGAAAGAACCGCGAAGAAATTTTTGGTCAAGTTGTTAACCACGCCCATCGCTCCGTTGGCCCAGCGGATCGAGATGAGGTCTCCGCCAAATACATTGCGCTGGGCGAAACCGGCCCTTTTCACGACCTTCCCCAGTTTCATGTCGTCGAGAACTTCCATCCGCAAAGCCTCATACGTGCCAACCGCCTCATAAACCCGCCGACGCACGAGGTTGAACGCGCCCACACCCATGTGGTCGTCCGTGCTGGGATCAGCCACCTTCCATGGGCGGTGCCCAAAGACAAACATCGTCTGGAAAAAAGCAATCATCATGTATTCGCCCGGCCGCTTCATGATCATCTGGGGAAACAGAACCACGTGATCAGCGGGCACAGACTCGGCGTAAGCCAGTGCGCGTCGCAAAGAGTCCGGTTTGAACAGCACGTCCGCATCGGTAAACAGTAGCCAGTCGCCGGTCGCATGATTGGCCGCAGTCCACATGGCATGCGTCTTTCCCAGCCAGCCCGCAGGAAGTTCGCGATGATGAACCACGCGAAGCAACGGAGAAGAATTTGGGCGCCCCATTTCTCGCGTTCTTTGCGAGAAGTGGGGGTTTTTCTCGATCTGCTCCATAATCGCGCCGGTCGAATCGGTCGATCGGTCGTTGACCGCAATCACTTCATAGTTGTCATAGTCGAGCGCCAGCAGCGTATTGAGCGCCCGCTCGATGGTCTCTTCCTCGTTGCGGGCCGGCACAATGATGGACACGCTTGGATTGCCGGCCGCCGAGACGGGACTCCGATCCCACTCCGGGCGAGAAACATCGGCCACGCTGGGCATGCCGAGAGCGGCATCCACAATGCGGGAAAACCAGGCCAGCGCCAGAACTGTTCCCGCAATCCAATGAAAGTAAATCACCCTTCAGCGCTTCCCTGCTTCAGCGGAGGCGTTGTCGGCCGCGACTGGCGGTGCGAACTTCATTCCGTAGAACAGTATGGCAGAAGAAAGAGCGGTGGCGACCACGGTGCTGATGAATCCAGATTCCAGTGAAGATTTGTCTGACACTTTTCCGATTAACCAAGGCGAGAAGGCATCCCCCAAGAAATGAATGACGAAAAGATTGACGGCAATCGCAGTTGCGCGGATGTGTGCACCTACCGAATTGATGACAGCGGCGTTCAGAGGAGCCGTATTCAACAAAAGAAGAAATCCGGCAACGGCAATTCCCGGGACCATGGCCGGACCACGGTTGAACAGGGCGATCATCATTACCGGAATTCCGAGCCCCATGCTGGCGGCCGAGACCAGATAGTAAGCGCTTCTGGTCCGGCGCAACAGGCGGTCCCCCAGCCATCCGCCGGCCAGCGAAGCGATGGTTCCATCGATTGCAAGAATTACACCAAACAGATTATTTGCTTGCAAAAGGGTGTAGCCGCGCATGCGAGATAGAAATGTCGGCATCCACACCAGGAGACCGCCTTGCGCGAATGTCATCATCGCCATTCCGAAGGTCGCAGTAAGGAATGCCGGGTTGCGGACCAGCCCGCTCACGCTGCGTCGCTCGCGCGTTTCCTTGAGCGAGTCGAATTGCCCGCGCGGTGGGTCCGGCAACAGGAGCACCAGTGCTCCCAGAACAAAGCCCGGAAAACCGGCGAGAAGAAATGGCACACGCCACCCGTAATGAGTACCAAAATACCCGCCAATCGGATAGCCCAACGCAAAGCCGACTGGAATCGCGAGATAGAAGAAGCCAAGCACTCGGCCGCGCACTGACTCGGGAAACAAGTCTGCAACCACGGTAGGTGAGATGGTGACGAAGCTTGCTTCTCCCACTCCTACCAGCGTGTGCCGAATCAACAACGCATCATAGCTGTGTGTGACCGCTGTTAGGAGCGTAGCGCCGCTCCATGCAAAAGCGCCCAAAGAGATGATTAGTCTTCGCGAATACCGATCGGCCAACGGCCCCATGAAGGGCGCCGCTAGCGTATAGAAAATCAGAAAGACGGTAGTGAGCCGTCCAATCTGAGCGTCGCTGACATGAAACTCACTCTGAATCAGAGGCTGAACCGCATTCAGCACCGAGCGGTCGATATAGTTCAGCAGATTCAGCGCCGTCAATAGAACCAGTGCTGTACGTGGATAAAGTTTTGTCTGAACCACAGGTCGAGCGAATAACATGGGCTCAACCTTGCCGCCTGTTCGGACGCGGCCACTTCACCACAATCGTGGTGGAAATCCCGCCCCGTGGCCGAAACTCCCCTTTCACTTCCGCCCACACTGGCTTCGCCCACTTCACCACGTCTTGCAGAACTTGGTTTACGACGTTCTCCTGGAAGATTCCAAGATTACGGTAGGATTGCAGATACTCCTTCAGCGACTTCAGCTCCAGACAGCTCTTGTCAGGCATGTAACGGATGGCCAATACGCCAAAGTCGGGAAGCCCGGTCTTCGGGCACACAGACGTGAACTCCGGGTCATCGACCACAATCTCGTACCCAGGAAATTGGTTGGGCCAAGTCTCAATCTCGGGGAACTTCGTGTCGAGACCCGCGGAGGCGTGCTCAGGCGTATAACGAGGCGATTTACCCATGCCACTATTGTAGCGTTTGCCCGCCGGCGCACCCGAAGGCCGGCTCCCCGCATCAAACCAGATACTGTGATTGGAGCGTCGCTGCGTGTTTTGTCGTCTCCGGAATGGTAAATTACTACTTACAGTTATTCCTGCAGCACTCTGAAAGACTACCGGTTGGCATTGACGAACAATTCGAACGCGCCGCCGCGCCGGCGGTGGATTTGGCCCGCGTTCGCAGTGGTCGCCATCTTAGGGTTGTTGTACTCTTACCTGCACCAGACCCCGCTAAAAGTGCGGGCGGCCCGGGTCGAACGCGGTCCAATCCGCAGCCTCGTTTCTACCAATGGAAAGATTGAACCGATTCAGCCCTTCGAAGCGCACGCTCCAATCTCCACGACGGTGAAACGCCTGTCGGTCAAGGAAGGCGATCATGTGCACAAGGGCCAACTTCTTCTCGAACTCGACGATGCCGACATCCGCACGCAAGCCGCGCGCGCCCAAGCTCAGGTCAAGAGAGCCCAAGCCGATCAATCCGCTCTTACGACGGGAGGCACCCAGGAAGAAGTGCTGACATTGAATTCACAACTTGTGAAAGCACGAAATGCTCGCGACGCCGACCAACGCAATCTCGATGCCCTACGACGCTTGCAGCAGGAAAGCGCAGCGTCCCCGGGCGAAGTGCGCCAGGCAGAAGATACTCTGCAGCGCGCTCAAGCCGACGTCACCTTGCTTGAGGAGAAACAGAAGGAGCGCTATTCGAAACCTGAAACCGCTCGATTCGAAGCACAGAGCGCCGAGGCGCAAGCCGCCTACGAGGCCGCCGAAGACGCTCTCCTGAAATCCAGCGTACGCGCACCGTTCGACGGCGTGGTCTATTCAGTTCCCGTTAAGCAAGGAGCTTTCGTGCAGGCGGGTGAGTTGCTTTTGCAGGAAGCTGATCTCTCGCGGGTGCTGGTTCGCGCATTTGTCGACGAACCGGATGTTGGCCGTCTGCTGCCAGGACAAAGAGTTGAAATCATCTGGGACACGGTGCCAGGCCGCACGTGGACGGGGACGGTCAACACCGTGCCCTCGACCGTGAAGTTACGGGGATCCAGAAATGTTGGCGAGATGACCGCCGTTGTTGACAATCACGACCTCCGGTTGTTGCCTAACGGCAACGTTGGCGTCACCATCGTTGTTGCCGAACACAACAATGTGATCACCTTACAGCGCGACGCCCTCCGCATCGATGAGAGCAAGCCCTACGTTTTTAAAATCGTGGACCATCACGTGAAGCACCAGACCGTGGAGTTTTCGTTGCAGAATCTGACACGCGTGGAGATCACCTCGGGCCTCTCCGAAGGTGACACTGTCGCCTTGCCGGCGGAGGAATCTAAACCACTCTCCGATGGGGTTGCCATCAAGGTGGTTCCGTAGCGAATGGCAGGAACGATACAATTCCGTCGTCGCTCTCGATTCAAGCTTCTTTGGCTCTCCGTATCCCTCGCGGCGATTCTGCTGCGAGCCGCGCACGCGGCGACTTCTGCGAAAGAACTGCTTGCCACCGGGCAAGTGGACCTGGCGATGCAGAGCTTGGAACAGCAAGTCAGCCATTCCTCCAACGATGCCGAAGCCTACAACCTTCTCTGCCGCGCCTATTTCATGACGGATCAGTGGGACCCTGGCATTTCCGCTTGTGAGCGCGCAAGAAATCTCGATCCTCAAAAGAGCCTCTACCATTTATGGCTAGGCCGTATTTACGGAGAGAAAGCCAACCGTGCCGGATTTCTTTCAGCAGCCGGCTTGGCAAGAAAAGTTCGCACCTCGTTTGAACGCGCCGTCGAATTGGACCCAAAGAACTGGGAGGCCCGCACCGATCTGGCTGAGTTTTATTTGGAGGCTCCATCCATTGTCGGCGGAGGTGAAGACAAGGCCCGCGTGCAAGCGGATGCCCTGCTTCCCCTCAACCCCGGCATGTCTCACTGGATCTTGGCCCGAATCTCGGGAAAGAATAAAGACACCGCGCGCGCCGAGCGCGAATATCGCGCCGCCATCGCGGCGAGTCATTCCGGGACTCGGGCGTGGCTCGACTTGGCCATCTTCTTCCGCCGCGCCAATCGTCTTGATGAAATGGAACAGGCGCTCCGTACTCTCGAATCCAGCCCGGTGGATCGCCCCGAATCGCTCATGGATGCGTCCAGCCTTCTGTTACGCACCGACCGCGCACACGATCTTGGCATTCGCCTGCTGCGCCGCTATCTTACCTCCCCCGTAGAAGAGGGACCCGCTTTCAAAGCCCACGATTTGCTGGGTCAGTTGCTGGAAAAACAAGGAGAGGGCCGGGCTGCTGCCGAGCAGTATCGGGCAGCACTCGATCTTTTTCATGCCTACCGGCGCGCTGAGGAGGATTTGAAGCGCGTCGAACATTGAGGCACTTGGTCACGTGGGAGCGAACGCCGAAACGAACGCTATCTTTTTAACGCCACTGCGAGGCCGTCGCGAATGGGCAGAATTGTCGTGTAGAACTCAGCCGAGTCGTAGAGTTTGCGATTGAATTCGAGGATGGCCTTGGTGGTCGCTTCCTGGGGATTCTTTTCGGCGACGCGCCCACTCCACAGCACATTGTCAGTGATGAAAAGGCCGCCCTTGCGCAAGCGCGGCGCGACCAGGCGCAGCACGCGCGGGTAATCTTCCTTATCGACGTCGTTAAAAATGATGTCGAACTCCTGATTTTGTTCCGAGAGGAATTCCAGCGCGTCTCCAGTGTGCAGGGTGATGCGGTCCGCCACTCCCGCCCGGGTAAAATAGCCTCGAGCGAGTTCCGCGTTCTTCGAATCCCCGTCCGTGTAAATCACGCGTCCCTTGTCGCCAACCACTTGAGCCCACCAAATCGTGGAATATCCGATGGCAGAGCCCAGTTCAAAGACCGTGCGAGCATTAATTAGCATCGCCAGCTGCTGCAGCACCCGAGCCACTGCCGGGCCGACGATTGGAATTCTTTGCCGGCTCGCATAGTCTTCCATCTCCGCCAGCACCGGATCGCGCTTGGGCAGCATGGAATAGAGATAGTCATCCACCGGTCCGGCGGTCGTGAAGTTGTAGTGCCTCCAGCTGGCTCTGTCGTCTTTCTTCTTGCTCTGGCTCACGTGCTCTCCTCAGAATGATGATTGGTGCTCAACCGCCGATGGTGACGCCCGGCTGCATTTCGACGACCTCGATGCCGGAGACTAATTGCCTAAATTCGCCGGGAGTTCCAGTTAGCTGCGGGAATGTGCCGAAGTGCATCGGGATCACTGTTTTCGACCTCAGCAGGTTGCAGGCGTATGCGGCTTCCCGCGGCGACATCACAAACCGGTCACCAATCGGGAGCATCGCGATTTCTGGCGCATACAGCTCGCGGATGATTGCCATATCGCCAAACACGGCAGTGTCGCCCGAGTGATAAATCTTCAGCCCACTGGCGAACTCAATGATGTACCCGCAGGCCTCACCGCCGTACACCACCTGATCGCCGTCTGAGATGCCACAAGAATGATCGGCATGAACCATGGTGACTTTGATGTCGCCGACGGTCTGGGTCCCACCTTTGTTCATGGGAGACGTCTGCTTGGCGCCTTTTTTCTCCATCCAACCGCAGAGTTCGAAGATCCCCACGACAACTGGGTTGTGCTGCTTAACGACTTCGATTGCGTCTCCGATGTGGTCGAAGTGACCATGGGTGCAGAGCAGGACGTCGACCTTCTTCACTTTCTTTTCGGCTTCCGGGCACATCGGATTACCCATAATCCAGGGATCAATCATGATGGTTGTACCGCCGGCAGTCTCGATACGGAAAGTCGAATGTCCCAACCACGTGAGTTTAATGCCTTCCAGATTCATTCAGTGCCAAGCTCCCAGCTTCCGCCTGCGTAGCGCTTCGCGAAGCTTTTCCTTTATTCAACCCTCCTAGTTTAATATGAAACGCCATGGCAGATCTCAAGGTGCTGATTTCGCGACAGGACATTGCAAAGCGCGTGAACGAATTGGGCGCGCAGATCACGAAAGACTTCGCCGGACAATCCATCATCCTCGTCGGCGTGCTCAAAGGTGCTGCGATCTTTCTCTCGGATCTGGCGCGCCAAATCGACCTCGATTCCACCTTTGATTTCATTGGGGTTTCAAGTTACGGAAACCGGCCCAGCCCTACGCAGGAGTTGAAGAGCGGCTGGGACTCGACTGGCGAAGTAAGGTTGACCAAGGACGTAGACCAGACCATGAAAGACAAGAACATCGTCCTCGTGGAAGACATCCTCGACACGGGCTTGACGATGACATATTTGAAAAAAATGCTCCTGGCGCGTCAACCCCGCTCCCTGAAAGTCGCGGCACTGCTCGACAAACCATCCCGACGCAAACTTCCGCTCGAAGGCGACTATGTTGGATTCAAGATTCCCGACGAGTTTGTGGTTGGCTATGGACTGGACTATGCGGAGAAGTATCGCAACCTCGCCGATATATGTGTTGTGCCTCGAGAATAGTTTCGCCCCAGACACGACTCAGGAGTCACAACACGCGTTTCGAGCTGCTGCCTTTAAGCTGAACAGAAACGGCAAACGCGGCTGATATCATACGAGACGATGGGTTCTGTCATTTCCAAACCAGAGCGGTTGCCGGTCGAGTCGCTGCTGCTCGACGTTGCCGACGTGCTAGCGACGTCGCTCGACCTGGATACCACGGTCAGCAGGGTTGCCGAAGTCGTCCGCAAAGTCATCGATTACGAGATTTTCGCCATTCTGTTGCTCCACGAAAAGACTCAGGAACTTCGTTTCCGCTTCCAGGTGGGATATCCACCGGAATTTGCCGAGCGGAGCCGGATCAAAGTCGGTGAGGGAGTCACCGGACAAGCAGCCCAGTTGCGACAAGCGGTTCTGATTGATGATGTTACGCAAGACCCACGCTATATTGAGGCGGTCCCCAACGTGCGGTCGGAACTTGCGATTCCATTGATCACCAAGAACCGCGTCATCGGCGTAATTGATATCGAGGCACGAGAGCCTGCCTATTTCAATGAAGAGCATGTCCGCCTGCTGACACTGGTGGCGTCGCGCATGGCGGCCGGCATAGAAAATGCCCAGCTCTACGCACGAACGACAAAGCAGGCTCGCATTCTGCTGCTGCTCAACGAGATTGCGCGCGAACTGACGTCAATTCTGAATCTGGACGAGTTGTTCGGCCGGATCGCGGAATTGGTTCGCCGGTTGATTGATTACCAGATGTTCAGCATTCTTCTCATCGACCCCTCGGGCGAAACACTACAGCACCGTTTCTCGCTCCGCTTCAATGAAAAACTTATTCTGAAACATGAGATCCCATTGGGTCGCGGGCTCGTGGGCTCCGCAGCAGAGAGCAAGCAGGCTGTGCTCGTGCCCGATGTCACCAAAGATGCGCGTTACGTTGAGGCTAATCCTGAAACGCGATCAGAACTGGCGATTCCGCTGGTTTACAAAGACAAAGTGATCGGTGTGCTCGATCTGGAGCACACGCGGCGGGGATTCTTTACCGAAGAGCATCAGCGCACAATGACCACTCTGGCCGCGCAAATTGCGATTGCAGTCGAAAATGCGCGGCTCTACGAAGAAATCGAGCGGCAAGAGCGCCGATTGGAACGCGATCTAGCTTTGGCGCGGGAGCTACAGGGACGCCTGCTGCCGCAAACCAATCCCAAACTCGCATCCCTGGACGTCGCCGCAAAGTTCGTTCCCGCGCGCGCCATCGGCGGCGACCTCTATGACTTTATTCCCTATTCGATGTCGCGGCTCGGTATTGTCATTGGCGACGTCAGCGGAAAGGGCGCCCCGGCGGCCATCTACGCCGCACTCGTGAGCGGAATTATTCGGTCGCACGCTCCGATTGAACCAGGGCCGGCGGAAATGCTTTCCGCAGTGAATCTATCTTTGGCCGAACGCCGCATTGAGGCGCAGTTCGTTTCCATCATCTACGCGGTTTGGGACGACGAACATCGTACCCTTACGGTCGCAAATTCCGGCCTTCCTCGACCCATTTATGTTCACGCGAAGGACGAAGTGCTCGAGGCGGTTGAAGCGACTGGCTTGCCTCTCGGCTTGTTTGATGAAGCCGATTACGATGAATTCAAGTTCCGCATGAAGCCCGGAGACATGTTCGTGTTTTTCAGTGATGGCATTCTTGACGCCCGCAACCGAAAAGGCGATCTATTCGGACGCGGACGTGTCGAAAACATTATTGCGGAGTGCAATGGAAAATCCGCGGAATGCGTCGTCGATTCCCTTTTCAAGGCGGCGGCCGAGCACTCTGCGGGGGTGGAAACCTTCGATGACCAGACAGTTGTCGCCATCCGGGTGCGTGGCGCCTCGCAAACACCGCACAAGAAAAAATAACGCGTGAGAAGCCAAAACCCAGTTGCGCGCCCACCCGGATTTGTCTATCGCGAAACGAAACGCGGCATCTTTCGACGGAGTGGACAATTCGTCCTGCACTGCGAGGATGCGGCTCTGCCTAAGCTGGCGGAGCGGTACGGAACACCTCTCTACGTCTATTCGGCGACCACGATCCA
>CAZILJ010000172.1:0-8104 GCA_964539915.1 uncultured Acidobacteriaceae bacterium
CGGAATGTGACCCAGGTCCACGCCGGGGGAATCGGGTGGACGTGGGTTCGAATTCATACGGATACGGGCGCGTACGGCTGGGGAGAGACGTTCCCCGCACCCGGATTCGGAAAAGGCTGTGATTCTCAGCGATTACGCTCCTGTGCTTTTGGGACGGCATCCCCGCGATATCGAGCGCCTCTGGAACGAAAATGAAGATCTATCGGACTGCAAGAGGGTTGGTGGCGGAAGACGGAGATCGTTTTTATGTTTCAGCCACGATTTCTCTGGACAGCTTGCTCGCCCGCCACGATCTCGTAGGAACGCGGGAAAGCTGCTCTCCCTCCATGGGTTCGCGCCGAGGCGAACGCGTCAGCTGACCTGCGTGCGCCCATCGGAAGCGAGAAAGTTTGGGGAGCGGGCGTGACCTATTACCGCAGCCGAGTTGCGCGCATGGCGGAGTCGAAGGAAGGGGGAGACTTTTAGGACCGCGTGCACGGGGTCGAGGGCCCGGAGATCTTTTCCAGAGCGACATCGCCCGGCGTTGTTGCAGTGCCGGAATAAGTAGGAAATCAATTGGTCCGCCGGGCGCCTTAGCTCGAAACCCTCTGAGGCGAAATCGACCGAAATCAAAATGGAGATTCTCCGCTCAGCGAGGATGGCGTTCTCGGGAACGACGAGTCTGGCAGAGCGGAAGGGGATTTGCGCCCTCAATATCGCGCGAGCTCAGCTCAATCGGGATGGTGTTAGCTTTCCCCCATGACACTGTGGGCTCGTGACGGGTACAGGAATCGTTCCGGAGGACACTTTCACGCTGCAAGGTTCCCGAACCCGAAGATCGCCATCCGCGCCGATTCGAACTGTCGGTCCTCGAGCCAGAACCGGCTCTGATGATCAGCCCAAAGGCGAACGTGGGCTTAGCACGGCGACGAGATACGAATCTCAATCGCCGGCTTTTGTAAACACGGTTGGGTAAGCGTTAGAGCGTGGCTTCAACGGGGGCGCCGGCGTGTCGGGCAACCTGCGAGGAGTCATTGGCCGGATTGTGGCCCAGTTCCCTCGAAAGCCGGTTTACAGCGTTGAGCAGGTGTTCTTTCAAGGTGATCAGACTCTCTCCGCGAAGCCGCTGAATCGGAAGTGAGACGCTCATCGCAGCGATGGGCTTGCCCGTGAAATTTCGTACCACAGCGCCCAGACAAACGACTCCGACTACGTTTTCTTCAAAGTCGTAAGCTACCGCTTCATTTCTCACCTTCTGCAGATGTTCTTTCAGGCGTCGCTTGTCAGCAATGGTGTTCGCGGTGAGGCTTTTCAGCGCATCTACCTTGCTGTAGAGCTGATCGAATTCCTCTTCCGACAGGCTTGCCAGGAGCGCCTTGCCCAGCGCAGTGCAGTGCGCGGGGTGACGGGTCCCGACCGCTTCGCTCATGCGCAGTCTTTCCATCGACTCGAACTGTGCCACATACAGCACATCCGCGCCATCCATCACGGCAAGGTTGGCAGTTTCCCGGCCAGCGCTTACCAGTTCTCTCAGGACGGGCAGCCCGTGGCGTACCAGCGGGTTTTGCTGCACAAGCAAATCGCTCCACCGCAGAATGCGCGATCCCAGGGCGTAATTGGAGGTGGTGGGATCGAACCAGATCAGATCAAACTCACGCAGAGTTGCCAGCAGGCGGTGGACAGTGCTCTTCCCCATTTTCAGCTCTTTGCTGAGGGCGGCGATGCTGGTACCGTGCTGAAAACGGCCTACCGTGTCGAGGATGCGTAGCGCCTTCGCCAGCGATTTTACCGGGTATTTCGCTGGTACTCTGCCGGATCGGGATTCTTTTGTGGAGGACAATGCTTTCGCTCGAGTTATGAATGATTCGATGGGCCTAAACCACTATCATAGCAACGTCTCGGGTTTCGAACAAAGGTGAAGGGTCGATCTGGAACGGCATTCTGCAAACTCTTACACTCCTTGCCCGCCGATTGGGGAAATGCAGCAGAGCCACGCGCGAAGCCTTTACGGGCTTTGCGGGCCTGGCCCTGACGGGTTGAATTCGGACGCCACCCTAACGTTTCCCCAAGAGCTCGCGGGTGCCCGACAGTTCTGCCCTGCCTCCGTTAGCGGCAAACCGCATGTCGCTCCCGATGGTTAGCAGTTGCGCCCCCTGCTGTGCATAGCGGTTGAACTCCGCCGGCGACCAGGTGGGCAACCCGACGGGCACCGACTTGTGAGTCGCCAGTGCGATGAGATCGTCAACCACTTTCTGCACGGCGGCAGAACCGACCTCCCCATTGTTCATGAAATTGGCCAGGTCCCCATTGCCGATGAAGAGACCATTAATGCCCTTTACCCGCAGAATTTCCTCGGCGCTTTGTGCCGCTTCCGGGGTCTCGACCTGCACGATCAGCAGTGTTTCTTCGTTGGCAGTTTTGCGGTAACCCGCGTCATTCTTGCCATAATGCCCGGCACGAACCGGGCCAAACCCACGCCGTCCCAGCGGCGGATAGCGGGAAAACTCGACTGCACGTTCCGCATCGGCGCTGGTATTGACCATGGGCACCATCACTCCTTGAGCTCCCAGATCCAAAGCTGCTTGAATCGAATCCCGGGAGTTGCTGGAGACCCGAACCACGGGCACACTTGCGCTGCCTTTGCAGGCCATGAGCATCGTGCGCAGGCCTTCCTGGCTGAGCGGGATGTGTTCCATGTCAATGATCAGCCAATCAAAGCCCAGGTCTGCCATCATCTCTACAAAATACGGATCGCAACACCCCAGCCATGTGCCAATGGCGGGCTTGCCATTTTGCAGAATTTGCTTCAACTTGTTTGCCATGCGCTTGCGGACCCCAGGTCCAGAGTTGCGTATGATTTGGGCTATTCTGCCAGTTCTTATTGTTAAAGTCCACGATAAAGAACGGCGTTCCGAATCGCCTGATAGGCTGACGGGGGATGCATCATTAAGCTTGCAGGAACAGTCTTTGCCGGCTTGAGAGAAAGGCTGTTGGCCAAGACATGCGATCAGCGTTGATTGCGCTATTCGGGTTAGGGGGAATGTGAAACCGGGTGTTCCAAGTCCCACGAAACCTTCCACGAAGACGCCCCCGGTGCGCTCGCCGCGGGCATTTCATGAGGGAGTCTTCGCCTGCATTCTCATCTCCGTTGCTTCCCTCTGGGTGCCGTACGGCGCGGCCCAGGAGTCGACCCATGCGACGGCTAAAGAAAAATCTGGAACCAGGGCCCTGACTCCGCTTCACTCCGGCAAGACCCAGTCCGAAGGGTCCTACCTCGGTTCCAGAGCCTGCGCCTCCTGCCATTCCCATATCTACAGCATCTTCCGCCAGACGTCGATGGGCCAGTCCATGCTGCCTGGCGACACGAATTCCCTCACCTCGGTGCTGCCCGCTCCGGCCACGGTGTACGACAAAGACAGCAATTCATATTTTGGCGTGACGCGCCGCGATGGCGGGCTTTTTCAGAGTCAGTATTCTCTTGACTCCGACGGCAAAGAGATATTCCGTCAAAATTGGAAACTCGATTATGTCATCGGCGCGGGAGAGAACGGTTTCGGATTCCTGGTGCAGCGGGACCACTCCCTGTTCGAAGCTCCCCTCTCCTATTACAGCAAAACGCGTTCCTGGGGTTTTTCTCCTGGATTTGAGATTCAGAACCGGGGGTTTACTCGTCCCATTCTTGACCGCTGCATTGTGTGTCACAGTGGTCGCCCCAATCCGGTTGAGGGGCAAATCGGGCTTTATAAAGAGCCGCCCTTCGACGAACTCGCGGTGGGGTGTGAAAACTGTCATGGTCCCGGCGCGACACATGTCGCGGAACACGCTCAAGATCTGATGCTGGATGCCGCACCTCCGCCGGTCGCCGACACAAGCATTGTGAATCCGGCGCGGCTGTCAGGATGGCTGGCAGACAACATTTGCATGCGATGCCACCAGGGGCGGGATGTGCGGATCGAAATGCCCGGCAAACACGCTCTGGACTTCCGTCCCGGGACACCACTGGGGAACTATGTTTCCATTTTTAAGATTGCGCCCGAAGATGGCGCAAGTCCCTCTGCACTGCCGTTGGAACATTACTTTGGGATGACGCTCAGCAAATGCTACCGGGCCAGTGGCAATTTACACTGCATTAGCTGTCACGATCCTCACCTGGAGTCGTCCGCGGCGGCGTCCATGGCCAACTACCGTGCGCAGTGTTTGCGCTGTCACACCGAACGGAGCTGCAAGTTGGAACCGGCAAAACGACTGGCCACCAGTCCGCCCAATGATTGTTTGGCCTGCCACATGCCGAAACGCACGGTGACGACCATTGCTCACGCGGCGCTCACCGATCACTCGATTCCCGCGCGAGCCAGTTCAGCACTGCGACCATCCCCTGGGGCACATCTCAGGGAGAAACCAGAGTTACTGGTCCTGACTGCCCCACCGGACCAATGGAGGCGGCTCGACCGAGTTCCACCGGCAGTCTTATTAGAGGCGTACGACAGTCTGGTCCGTGAAGGTCATCATGAGTTTGATTCGCTCTTGACCCAGCTGTTGCAGCCGATCGCGAGCACCAAGCCTTCAGATCCCGCTGTTCTTCGCGCCTTAGCTCGCGCCGACTTCGACAAAAACACGCCCGCAGGAAATCTAAAAGCCCTGGAGTACATGAAACGCGTCCTGCGCGTTGGATCAGCAAACGTTGACGATTATCTTTTCCTTTCCAACTTGTATGTGCGCACCAAGCAGGACCGGGAAGCGGTCACGATCCTTGAAAAGGCGCGCACCACCAACCCTTATTTTCGCGAGCTGTATGAGAGTCTCGCCACCGAGTATATGGAACTCGGACAGTATGGCGACGCTCTCGCCGTTCTGCGCCAAGGCACAGCGCTGTTCCCCGACGATTTCAGGCTCCGGGCTCTTGAGAAGAAGGCTAGCTCCGCGATCCTAGGGGGACCGGAATAGGGGGACCGGAATAACTGGCTCCGCCGAACCAAGGCCAGTCCGGATACGCCGCCCTCCATTTGAAACATTGGCTGCATCATTACCTGGCAACAAGAGACTTCGAGCCCAGCCCTCAGTTGCCGGGCGAGAGAAGCGTGTTCGGAATCTCCGCGTGACACAGAGGCTCACCTTGGCTCGACACAGTCAACTGTGGCAGGCGACATTTTGCCCGCCTGTCGGCAACACGGCCGCCTTCTCGAGAATTAATTCCGGCCACCTTTACCATGAAGAGGCTCCTCGTCCTTTGCCTTTCGCGAGTAATCGACGCGAAGGGCGAGAATCTCGAAAGGATGGATGGGCACGGTCACTTGATTGCCGGTGATGGGTAGCGGCGATTTCTGGGGCTGTTCGAGGAGGTTGGCTAAGATGGCGCCCGTCGCTCCTTCCGGTAGCGTGAACGTCACGTTGCCGGACTTGCCGGCCCACTCGTACGCGTGAAAGATGAGACTGTCGCCGTCCTCCGCCTTCTTCATCGCCGTTAGCACCACATTCTCCGGTTGAACCGATACAAAGGAGTGCTCCAGCGGCAGCACACCGGCGTGCGAGGTAACCTGCACGGCCTGCAACTGATAGTTGTACTCATAGCCATGCCGCACGCTTAGGCCCTGCTTCCAGTCGCCCGCGTGTGGATAGAGGGCGTAGCTGAAGTGCTGGTGCCCGCGATCGGCTTGCGGATCCGGCCAAAGCGGCGAACGCAGCAGCGTGAGGCGCAGCACATTGCCTTGATCGTCATATCCAAACTTGGACTCATTGATGAGGCTCAAGCCATGCTGCCCATCGCCAAGATCTGCCCAACGTTGTGCAGGAACCTCGAACTGGGCCTGTTCCCAACTGTTGTTCCGGGTGGTGGGACGTTCAATGCTACCGAAAGGAATCTCATAGGTGGCATGATTGCTGGTTGCTGCCAGCGGGAAGGCGGCCTTCAGCAGAACGTGTGTCTCATGCCAGTCGATGTCATTCACCACATCGACCTGATCGGCTCCGGCATACAGAGCAATCTCCTGCACGAACTTTGAGCTCTGCCATGTGCGCGATACGCGAATCACGGCGCGCAAAGGGCCCTTGTCGATCACTTCCACCGAATCTGCGGTATCGATCGGTGTCATGTGATCCATCGTGCCCGGATCGATGTTCCACGCATCATAATCCTTGGGAGTGTCCTTAAAGGTCTGCAGTTGATTGCCGCAGGCGCCGCTGGCCAGCGACTCAAAGTTGGAGCGCTTGTCGAACAGGCTTATGATGCAACCTGTCTTCGGATCGACTGTGACTCGGAGGCTCGCGTTCTCCATGGTCAGTCCGCTAACTTTCAGATCGGTCTCCACCGGTTTTACTCCGGGAACGACATGAAGGATCGTGTAGCCCATCGAAGGCACGTTCTTGACGTTTACCAGCAGGCGATACGTGTGAGTTGTGGGGTCGCTGACAAGAACTTCCGAGGGAAGGACGCGGCCGTGCGCATCGAGGACGGAGAGCGGTCCGGTAATTGCGGAAGGCATCTGAACTTCCAGCGTCGCCAGTCCGGCGCGTTGCCACGCCAGAGGATTGAAGACAAATGCGGCAATCCCGGCCCCCCCAGTCGTATTGACGTGGGCCGCAAGGCTGCTCAATGCGTTGCTCGAAATCTCATTCGTCGACCATCGCACCTGGTCATAGTCGCGCTGGGCATCTTTGTAGATGATGCCGATACCTGATCCCGCCCCCAGGTCGTGAAAATCATTGAAGGTGATCTTCTTCCACGCCTCGGTCAGTCGATCGGCGGGGTATGGCTTACCCTCCAGCCATGCCAGCGAGGCGTATTTCTCGGCATTCAATGCCTGCATGGAACTCTGACGCATGTTGCGTTTCTGGTTGGCCTGCGTCGTCAGAACGCCGCGATGGTATTCGAAGTACAGTTCACTCTTCCAAGTAGGAATGCTGATCCTGCCGGCCAACGGGGCAGGCGGCTCTTTGTAACCCTTGGCAATTGAGCTGTAGTCCCACTCAGGGGAAATGCTGTCCAGTTTGCTCGCGATATCATGAAAGAAGGCAGAGGCTGTGCCGAACCGCATCGGCGGGACGATTTTCTCTGGCTGCATCCAGTGCACGCCTTCGTCCAAGATGGCGCGTGTGGGCCCACCCCCGTGATCACCCACTCCATAAAGATCCATCATCTCTGTGATTCCCGGTGCCTGCTGGCGCGCGGTTCGGAGATCTTCCGCCAAACGGACCGGATTCAGATCAGTGTGGACGTAGTCGTGGGGAAAGTAAGTGAGGACCTTGCTGCCGTCGGGCGATTCCCACCAGAACAGCTTGAAAGGCAGCTGATTGGTATCATTCCAAGCCATTTTCTGAGTAACAAAGTAATCGACCCCGGACTTCTTATAGATCTGGGGTAGCTGCCAGGCATAACCGAAGGAGTCTGGGTTCCAGCCGATCTGGACGTCCACGCCGTACTCCCTCTGAAACCAGCGCTTTCCAATCAATAACGAACGGGCGGTGGACTCGCCATCCGGTATGTTCAAGTCGGGCTCAACCCACATCCCGCCGACAATCTCCCAGCGGCCCTCTTTGATCCGCCGTTTAATCTCCTGATTCATCTGTGGATATTTCTCGGCGATCCATTCGCTGTACGCCGCGGCCGACTGCGTATAGGTATAGTCAGGGTACTCATTCATCAATTGCAGGGCGGTGCCGAATGTTCGCCTGACGACGTCGACTGTTTCGCTCACCGGCCAGAGCCACGCCGCGTCGATATGCGCGTTGCCCGTGAGGTGCAGGGAGGCTTGCCCGAGCATGGGCTTCAGCGGTTCCATTTGCTCGTGCGCGCGCCGCAGCGAGGCGTCAAAGGCTCGCTGGTCCGCCGCCTCGAGCGCCTTCAGGTCCACCGCGCGAATGGCCTTTTCGAGCGTCGCAGTGTCGGCAGAGAGATTCATGGACAGACTCGGCAGCAGGATTGCGGAGGTGAGAAACTCGACTCGGACGTCGTCCGGATTGGGTCGGGTCCCAGAAAACTCGATTTTCTGCTCGGTCCCTTGAAAGATCTTCTTGTCGACCGTGGGCAGTAATTTGACTGCGACCAGCACCGTGTCGCCGGGCGTTGCATGGTCAAAGAGAACGATGGGCTCAAGGTCGTCGCCCATGGCTACGCGACGGCCATTCAGGT
>CAZILJ010000173.1:0-2818 GCA_964539915.1 uncultured Acidobacteriaceae bacterium
AGAGAACAGTATCGCAGAAAAAGTTTATGGCGGTGTTAGCGAGCTGGGACGGTTGAGCCAGCCATAAAAAGCATTTTTCTCCACTGCGCTCGCGCTGCTCGCTCCCGGTCGGGATGACATTTTTGGATAAAGCTTCTGTGGCTAGTCGCTGGCGTTGCCGTAGGTTGGGACGCCTTGCTGGACGTAGAAAATCAGCATCTGGGCGCGCGAGGACCAATCGCTTTGTCCGTACTGCGTGACGATTTTCTGCGCAAGTTCCAGAGAACGGGTTTTTGATTCTTCGGATTTCTTCTGATTGGCCTCGTTCTTGTAAATCTCAATCAGCGCGGAGCGGCGCCAGGCCGCGTCGTAGAGCGCTTCGGGGGCGGATGGGGACTGCTCGTGCTCTTTGGCGTACTTTTCGTACATCTCGGCTTCTTTTTCCGGACACTTCGATGCGCTTTGCCAATCTCCGCAGAGTTTGTTTTCGATGAGATGGAAGGCGGCGAGATCGGCCCACTTTGTTCCGGGGAATTTTTTCATGACGAGCTTCATCCACTCTTCGCTAATTTGTCCGCGCATGTAGGACTCGCGCTCGCGGGCCGACGGACGAGTGAGCACATCAGAGCGCTCGACCTGCCAACGGATGTCGGCGGCGCGGTAGAGTCCTTCGGCAGCCAGTGGCGAGTTGGGAAATAAATCGTAGGCACGATAGTAGAGACGCAAGGCGTCTTGTGCGGCATCGCGGCGGCCGCGACGGCGGCTGGCCTGGTCTTCGGAGTCGACGGCTTCGCCGAATACGATTTTGTCGCCGTTGGGAGTGGTCATGCTGACCAAGGCTTTGCTCGAAACCCATCCCGTGATGGTTTTGCCTTCAGATTCGGGATCATCTTCGTCAGCGTCTTTCCTCGGTTCGCGGAGTATGGCTTCCACGTGAGTCCAGTCGCGGCTGCTCTCAATGATCACCAGCTCGTGTCCGCGGCCAGCCTCGCCGAGTTTGGCGGCGTCGGCGCTGGGGGAGACTCTAATGGTTTCTTCGTGCACGAGAGTCCCGCGTTGGGCTTGGGCGCATGCGAAGCTCGTGGAAAACAGCAGCGCGATCGCAAAACACGCACCGAAAATTGCCGCTTCCCGAAATCGGAATTGGGACTGCGAAGTGGGTACCCCCCCTCCCCTGGGGTCTATTGGAATCATACGTTTAGCGGGAAATCGAGAAGAAATCCCGGGGCTGCAACGAGTTACGAGCAACATTCCGGCAATGAAGGACTTACGGCCGATCTTCGGCGCTTTGGTCATGGGATTTCCGAGATGCTATCAGGATTATCGTTCGGTTGGTTGAAGTCAAGGTCGAATGAACATGCGTTGATGATGGACATCGCAAAGGCGCCCGCTCGAAACATTTTTTTCTTTCGCCCCTCCGGGGGTTGATGGTTCGCTACACGGTGCCCACGGCTCACGGGGTGGGCTTTATTCCTTCGTCGCTTCGCGGCTGGGGTCTAGCGGACTCCATTTTATCGAATTCTTCCTGATTGCTTTAGGTTCTGCGGAGTTCTTCGAGCATCTTGGGTTCGATGTTGCCGCCGGAGATGATGGCGACGTTGAATTCTGTTTCTGGAAATTGATCGGCGTGGAAGAGGAATCCGGCGGTGGCGACTGCTCCGCTGGGCTCCGCGACGGTTTCGGGATTTACGGTGAGCAGTTTCAATGCGTGGCGAATCTCGTCTTCGCTGACGGTGACAATGGCATCGACGAAACACTGCATGTGTTCGAAATTGATCGCACCGACGCTCTGGGTGCGGAGTCCGTCGGCGATGGTGCGTGAAACCTGTTCGGCGGGGAATTGAACGATCTTTCCGGCGCGCAGGCTGGCTTGGGCGTCGGCGGCGAGTTCGGGTTCGACGCCGATGACTTGCACTTCGGGCTTGCTGAGTTTGATGGCGGCCGCGACGCCGCTGATTAGGCCGCCGCCGCCGACGGGTGAGAAAACCGCTTCGACCCCGGGTAAATCTTCGAGTATTTCCAATCCGATGGTGCCTTGGCCGGCAATGATTTTTTCGTCGTTGTAGGGAGGAACGATGACGTATCCATGTTGCGCGGCCAGTTCTTCAGCTTTGAGTTGGCGTTCGGTGCTGCCGGGGCCGACGAGGACGATCTCCGCGCCTAAAGCCGCCGTGGCTTCGCGCTTGATGGCAGGAGCATTATTGGGCATGACGATGACCGCTTTCACTTTGAGGGCGCGAGCGGCGTAGGCAACTCCCTGGGCGTGATTGCCGCTGGAGTAGGAGATGACGCCGCGCTTGCGCTCGTCCTCGGAGAGGGAGGCGATTTTGTTGTAGGCTCCGCGGAGTTTGAAGGCGCCGATCGGTTGCTGGTTTTCGGGCTTGAGGTAAAGGCGGCGGGTTCGGTCGGCGTGATGGAATTCGATGAGGCGGGTGCGGGTGGTAATGCCGCGGAGGCGGGATTGGGCGCAGTGTATATCCTTAAGCCCTATCAGTGTCTGAGACATGAAATCAGTTTACGATGCCCGGCCATTAAAGAGCCTTTTCGGCCCACCGCGGATGAAGCCAGGTGTGTTCGAACCATTCGCCGATCTCCTGCAAACCAGCGCTCGTCATTCCGGTCCGCGGTTCGACAGCAGGGGATGATCCGTAGGTTCTAGTTCAATCTATATGGCTTTTGTCCCACTCCAGGGGTGTGAACTTGGTTCTTCCGTAGCAAAGTGTCGGGATGACATCTGGATGAGCGAGCCCAGCCAGCCGAAATAAGGTGGCCCTTGGAGCCGCCTCTGGATCCCTAGAGAGGGCTCTCCCTCAAAATGTTCGAGGGCCAGTCCCCCGCG
>CAZILJ010000174.1:0-2148 GCA_964539915.1 uncultured Acidobacteriaceae bacterium
AAAGAAATTAATGCTGCGGGTGCGACCCGGAGTCGAGCTGGTGCGTGCCAGCTTGGTGCCGACCAGGGAATTGATCACGCTCGATTTGCCGACGTTCGAGCGGCCCAGGAAAGCGATCTCTGGCAGTGTGGGAGCAGGGAATTGCGCGGCATCGGTCGCCGCCGCCAGAAACCGTGAGAGAACCCTCATGCTCAAGTTTGCAACGCCGGAAGGTGAGTTGGCAAGCGAAGCCTGTCCTCTCCTAACTCTCCTAACAGTGTCGAGCGCTCGCTGGCGGAGTGATGCGAGCCTATGCGGCGGGTATGTGCGCCAATTGCTACCTCGTAGAGGTGCTGCTGGCAACGTCTCACGCATCATCATTTGGAATGACGTCATTTGGAATGACGTCGGCAGAGACGTAGCCAGCTGCGTCTACGACTATTGATGCGTTGCGGGAGCGTCGGCGGTGCCGGACGTCAATGGCGCGATCGGTTGCACGACATCTTCTTCCATCGTCGGCAGTGGCGATTCCAGAGCGATCTGGAGGACCTGGTCCATGGTTTCGACGAAATGAAGCTTCATGGCGTTGCGCAGGTTTTCCGGCACTTCGGCCACGTCTTTTTCGTTGTCTTTGGGCAGAATCACTTCGAACAATCCGGCGCGATGCGCGGCCAGAAGCTTTTCTTTCAGGCCGCCGATGGGCAGAACCTTGCCGCGCAGGGTGATCTCGCCAGTCATCGCCAAATCGCGACGCACCGGGATTTTGCTGAGAGCGCTGGAGATTGCCGTGGCAATCGTGATGCCTGCTGAAGGCCCGTCCTTTGGAATGGCGCCTTCGGGAACGTGGACGTGGAGATCTAGATTGCGGTAGAAGTCGCGGGTAAGACCGAGCCGGTGAGCGCGCGACCGCACGTACGACATGGCCGCTTGCGCCGATTCCTGCATGACGTCACCGAGTTTTCCAGTGAGCGTGAGTTTGCCTTTGCCATCGACAACGCTCGCCTCGGTGCTCAGGATCGAGCCGCCGACTTCGGTCCAAGCCAGGCCGGTAACCAGCCCAACTTCGGACTTTTCATGAGCCAAAGTATCGCGGAACTTGATGACACCCAGAAAGTCGTTGACGTTCTCGCCCGTGATGGTGATGTTGTAGTTTTCGCCCTCTTTAACGACCTTGCGAGCAACTTTACGGCAGACGTTGCCGATCTCGCGTTCCAGGTTGCGAACGCCGGCTTCCCGCGTGTAGGAGCGGATGAGCCCGGTGATCGCTTCGTCGGTGAACTTGATATTCTTTTCCGAAAGCCCGGCGGCCAGCATCTGTTTCTTAACCAGGAACTGCTTGGCGATCTCGACTTTTTCCTGCTCGGTATAGCCATGCAGCCGGAGCACTTCCATGCGGTCTTTCAGCGCCGCGGGAATGGTGTGCATCACGTTCGCTGTGGCCACGAAAAATACCTGCGACAAGTCGTATTCGACGTCGAGATAGTGATCGACGAACATGAAGTTCTGTTCGGGATCGAGTACTTCGAGGAGCGCAGCGGAAGGGTCTCCGCGGAAATCCATGGACATCTTGTCAACTTCATCGAGCATGAAGACCGGGTTCTTGGTGCCCGCCTTCTTCATCATCTGAATGATCTGTCCTGGCAGAGCGCCGATGTAAGTGCGCCGGTGACCGCGAATTTCAGCCTCATCGCGCACGCCGCCGAGCGACATGCGGACAAACTTCCGGCCGGTGGCCTTGGCGATCGACATCCCCAGCGAAGTTTTGCCGACGCCCGGAGGTCCAACGAAGCACAGAATCGAGCCCTTGGGATTCTTTACCAGTTGCCGTACGGCGAGGAACTCAAGGATGCGCTCTTTGATTTTCTCCAGGCCATAGTGATCTTCGTTCAGAACCTTCTCGGCGCGGGCGATATTGCGAATTTCTTTAGAGCGCTTCTTCCAAGGCACGGCCAGCAACCAGTCCAGATAGTTGCGCGAAACCGTCGACTCAGCCGACATGGGCGGCATGGCTTCCAGCTTTTTCAGTTCCTGCAGTGCCTTGTCTTTGACTTCCTTCGGCATGCCCGCGGACTCAATCTTCTTCTTCAGTTCGTCGAATTCGCTCTTTTCGCCGCGGCCCAGTTCCTTCTGGATGGCCTTGATCTTCTCGTTGAGGTAATACTCTTTCTG
>CAZILJ010000175.1:0-6352 GCA_964539915.1 uncultured Acidobacteriaceae bacterium
CTTGCAGACGGCGCAGCAGATCATCAAAGCACAGCCTTATTCGGCTGACGGTTTCATTCTCAAGGGGATCGCGGAGCTGGCCCGCCAGAAGTACAGTGATGCGCAAAATGACGCTGAGCAGGCCGGGATACGAGCGCCCCAAAGCGCTTCTCCTTCAGTGCAGCTGGGCAATATCCAACTGGTACAGAAGCATTATGCCGAGGCCGAGAAGTTTTACCAGCAGGCACTGGATAAGGACGCCTCCTCAACCGAAGGCCTCAGCGGCCTCATGAACACCTACTTCGCTCAGAAGCAGCCCGACAAGGCAATCGCTGCGGCCAACTCGCAAATCGCCAAGGCGCCCACGAACAGCAACTTCTATGATTTGTTGGGGACAGCGCTGTTCAACGGCAAGAAGGACTTGCCAGGTGCTGAAGCCGCACTGCGCAAGGCGATTCAGCTCGACAAGAATAATGTCGACGCGGTTGAAAAACTGGGCAAGGTGCAAGTGCAGGAGGGTTCCGCCGATCAGGCTCTGGCTCTCTATTTACAGTCCGCTAGGGATAATCCGAAGGAAGTTACTTTCTACATTCTTTCCGGCGAACTCTACGAGGGGAAGAAGGATTGGGATCAGGCCAAGAATATGTACCAACAGGCGCTGAGCATTTCACCCGATCATCCCTTGGCTTCCAACAACCTCGCCTATGTCATACTGCAGCAAGGTGGAAACGTCGATGTCGCCATGGGGATGGCGCAGACGGCTCGCCGCGGCATGCCTGACTCGCCCAATGCGGCCGATACTCTCGGCTGGGCCTACTATCAGAAGGGCATTTACCAGTCAGCCATCGGTCAGTTTCAAGAAGCGTTGCGCCTCAATGAAAAACGCGGCGCTCCTGATGACGCGGACCTCCATTACCACCTGGGACTCGCTTATCAGAAAACCAACCAGCCCGGCCTGGCTCGCCAGCAGTTGGAGAAAGCACTTAAGTTAAGCCCTAACAATGCGGACGCCCGCAAAGCCCTGTCAGATCTGCGCGGTTAGTAGCGGTTCTCGGCCGGGGTGGCTGGCTACAATACAAAAGAACCCCGCCTCGCGGCGGGGTCTGTTTTCGGGAATCTGAAGAAAAGCTTAGGCTTTCAGCTTGCGTCGCACGACTCCACCGAGACCGATCAGTCCGGTTCCTAGCAGGCCCAAGGAGCCCGGTTCAGGAACCACCAGCGCGAGGTTCGAATCACCGCTCGCGAGGGTAGTGCCGCCGTCGAAAAACCCCTTGCCGGTGTTGATCGTCAACTGCTGTGTCGCCCCAACTGTCCTGAGTCCGGAACCGCTCATTCCCGTGAACGTGGCAGGCCCCAAGGTGTAGTTATGGGTTCCGTTAGAGAGGGTCGAAAGCGTCCATGTCACAGGACCATCAAAAGTTCCTGAAAACACTGTGCCGTTGGGAATTCCGTTGGTGCCGTTGCCGGTGATAGTGAACGATCCGCCACCTGCGAACGTGCCGCCGTGGTCCAAAGAGCCGCTTAGTAACGCTCCGGTCGCAAAGGTGACCGTTCCCAAATTGCCGAAGACTTGTCCACCCCCATTAAGCCCATTGGCAACGATCAAGACTGATCCGGTCAGCGTTAATCCGCTGCTCGAACCTGATAGCATTCCGCCACTGTTGGTGTAGTCTACGCTGCTGCCGGCGAATAGCGCCGTAGGCAGGGCCAGTGCCAGCACAGCAAGCAAGAGGATTTTTTTCATTTTACAGTCTCCTAGAAAGCTAATCTCGCCCGGGTCTTAGTTTTGTAACGACACGTGGCTTTCACCTTATAGCAGAACACTAAGGCGCACACCGGTAAGAGCACTCACAGTACCAAAGTGTGGTTCTAGGTAAACCAAAGCGGCACAAGCACTTAGATGATATTTACTCAGTTGGTACAGCCGCGGAAGTGAAAATGTATGCGCAACAACGCTAAAACTTAGCGGCTCGGTCCGGGAGGGCACCGATCTGGCAAAAGGAGTTCGCACTCAATCGGCTGCAATTTCCTGCTTCGAATTATTCGCTTCCCGCCGCTTTACCAGCCGATTCGAAGGCAAGCCAGCGTCGCGAATCTTGTAGAGCAAGGCACGGTAGCTAATGCTCAAAGCACGCGCCGCCTGCTTGCGGTTCCAATGATGGTGTTGCAGGACCTTCAGGATAACCTTTCGCTCCAATTCGCGGACTGCCTGGCGGGTCAGCTTCTTGAGAGAGATTGGCCCATCGACTGAAATCTCCGCATTAAAGAAATCTGTATCCCTCGGCGCAAGATCGGCGGAGATGACTTCTTCGTTGCCCAGAATCACGTAGCGCTTCACCAGGTTTTCCAGTTCCCGGATGTTACCTGGCCAGTGATACTTGCCCAGATTTGACATCAACTCGCTCGAGAGAGGCTTGGCCCGGCAATTGTACTTCCGGTTGTGGTACTCGAGGAAATATGCCACCAGATCCGGAATGTCCGCCGCCCGTTGCCGCAGTGGAGGCAGATGGAGATTCACCACGTTTATCCGGTAAAACAGGTCGGATCGGAAGGTGCCGTTCTCGATCTCCTGTTCGAGTTTGCGATTGGTGGCGCACACCACCCGTACTTCGACTTTCTTGTCCGCCTGCGCCCCGATGCGACAAAACTGTCCGTCCTGCAGGAGTTGCAACAATTTCGACTGCAGCGGCATATCCAGCTCAGAGATCTCGTCGAGAAACAGGGTACCGCGATGTGCCATCTCCACCCGTCCTGGCTTCATTCCATAAGCGCCAGTGAAGGCACCTTTTTCGTAGCCAAAGAGCTCGCTTTCGAGCAGCGTGCCGGGGATTGCCGGGCAGTTCACTTTCACCCACGGCCCACTCCGCCAGGGAGACGCAGTATGAATCATGCGCGCAATGATGTCCTTCCCCGTGCCACTTTCCCCTTGGATGAGTACCGGAACATTGGCGCCGGCCAATTTGAGAAGACGATCGCGGACGGCGAGCATGCTTTCGGTGTGCCCGAAAACGATAGTCTCGGGAGGCATTTCTCCCAAAGGTTGTACGAGCGTGTTGACAGTGCTGGTTGTCATGGCTGGTTTTTACCTGGGGGAGACCTTCAGCTTGCATCCCAAGAGCCAAATGGGTCTGGGCGTACTACCGACGCCTAAATATAACTTATGTGGTTGAGGGCGATCAACTTACCAAAGAGTCGAACGGGGACCCCCTGGGTAATCAGGGAACGCGGCCCAGGATAACACTTTCGACCAAACTGTGCGCAAACATTTTCACACTGCAGAAGCGACTTTCCGTCGACTGCCATTGACGTTCGCTGGAAGCAGAAGTGGACGTGCGAACTTTAGGCCGAGCAGATAATAGCCTTCGGCCGGAGTAGTTCGAAGAGCCTTGGCGCGCAGAGTCCTTGACGCCTTGGGTAAAAGGGCTAATGCGGCGACCGGCGCGCTCGGAATTTCGAGCCGAATCTGTGCGATTGCGGGCAAAACGCGACGGATTGCGACTAACATCCCACCCGCACTGACATTCAATGCCGTCGCAAATTCCAGGAACTCTTTTCCGTTATCGTCTCGGCTGCGGACGAAAACCGGGATTGCAAGCGGCAACCTCGCCCACTTCCGCCTCTCGGTTCCCGCTCTGGTTCCATTCATGCAGGGTTCTCCGCTTCCAACTCTCCCCTCGGGAGCACCTGAGGGGCCAAATCTCCGGCAAAAACGGTACGAAACCACGAGGGAATCAAGAGTGAACCACAGGTCCGACCGCAAAACCCACTGAGAAACGGTCAATTACCGGTAGTGTATCGGCTGTATTTTCGCCTCTATGGAATGCGGCCTTGGAGGGCAGCGAAGCGCAAAAGTGCAACCTTTTGCTACACTTGGGTAATTTGGTTGCATTTTCCGTTGACAATAAATTGACCGCTGGCATACGATTTTATTCATCAGCTCTCCGTCATAATGTCGGAGGCTCCCCTCTCCCGGTTCGAATCCTGTGGCTTTTTCCCATGGCTTCTGTCCAAAAGAACACGCTTGTTTCTGACTCTGGAGGAACCTCGGAACTTATGCCAGCCACTGCTGTCCGGGCTGACGGCGATTTGCCCAGCCCGGAAAACTTGCTACAGGATTACAAGGAACTGCGGGAGCGTTCCCAGCGCACAACCAACGCACTCGCTTCCGCCGCTCACGATCTTAAGACGCCACTATCCATCTTGAATGGTTATGTCGAGGTGCTGCACAGCGAGAAGCTGGGCCCGCTCAACGACCGCCAGCGCGAAATTCTGCGCGACATGCGTTCCAGCGGAAAGCGCCTGCAACAGTTCATCCAGGATTTCCTGACCTTCAGCGCTCTCGAAACCGGTGGACTGCACATGCAGTTCGAGCCCGGCAACGTCAACGAGTGCCTCTCCGAAATGTCGCACCTGTGGTCTAATCGCTTTCAGCAGAAGGGACTGGCTCTTTATTTTTTGGCCAACGACAAGCTGCCGGTGTTTCCGTTCGACGCCCCCAAACTGGAACGCGTGATCTCGAACCTCCTGGAGAATTCATTCAAGTTCACGCCTTCTGGGGGAACGGTATGGTTGCATGCGGAGCCGCACATGTGGGAACGCCGGGCCGCAGCTCAACCGTCGACCACGGAGCGTCGCCGTCAGAACGTAAGTCAACCCAACGCCGTCAAGGTCAGCGTTTCGGATACGGGCCCGGGAATCGCTGCTGAGTTTCACTTGGAAGTTTTTGACGATTTTTTCCGCCTGCCCGGTACTGCCAATCAGGAAGGAATGGGATTAGGTTTGGCCATCGCTCGTCGACTGGTTCAGGGCATGGGCGGTAAAATATGGGTCGAGAGTGAAGTGGGCGCAGGCTGCAAGTTTTCTTTCCTGATCCCTTATAAACCGGCCATTGCGGCCGCCAGCAAGGGGAAAAACCGATGAAACAGACCGCCAAAATCCTGCTGGTGGACGATGAACCCGGCATGCTCCGCTACATCAAGACACTGTTGGAAGTGGACGATTATCGGGTAGAAACCGCGACCACTGGCGAAGAGGCGCTGCAGCGCGTCGAGAAGGGCCTGCAGCCAGATTTGGTACTGCTCGATGTACTCATGCCCGGCATCGACGGTCTGCAAACCCTCGAGCAACTGCGTCAACTTCAGCCGGGCGTCAAGGTTGTGATGTTGTCTTGCGTAAACGACACCCGCAAAGTCGTCCACGCGATGAAGTTGGGCGCCCAGGACTATCTGACCAAGCCCTTCCAGAAAGCCGAACTGGACGCTGTCATTGATCTCAGTCTTGGCCAGGGAAAACAAACTTACAGCGGCGAAGTCGAAGAGCTTGCGGATGACGTTTTCTTCATTGCGGCCAGCCCCGCCATGCGCAAGATTCGTTCCCAGGCCGCGTTGGTCGCGAATGTCGATATCCCAGTGCTACTTCTCGGCGAGAGCGGTACGGGGAAGGAAGTTCTCGGGCGCTTGATTCACAAGCTTTCACCGCGTGCCCATCGCACCTTCCTCAAGGTCAATTGTGCAGCGGTTCCTGCCGACCTTCTCGAGAGTGAATTGTTCGGCTACGAACAGGGTGCCTTTACGGGCGCGACCCACGCGAAGCCGGGCAAATTCGAACTGTGCAACCGCGGAACCATTCTGCTCGACGAGATTGGCGAAATGCCCCCGACGTTGCAGGCGAAACTCCTGCACGTTTTACAGGATCAGCAGTTCTCGCGTCTGGGCAGCCGTTCCGTCATCAAGGTCGATGTGCGCATCTTGGCAGCGACCAACATCAACATTCCCGAAGCGCTCGCGAACAAGCGTCTGCGTGAGGATCTTTATTACCGGCTGAATGCTTTCACCATGCAGATTCCGCCGCTGCGCGATCGCAAAGAAGAAATCCCTATCCTGCTCAAGCACTCCATGTCGCGCATGGCCGAGCGTTACGCCCGCGCACCTCTTCCCCTCTCACCGGCATTGCTGCAGGCCTGCCAGAACCATTCCTGGCCGGGCAATCTCCGCGAGTTGAATAATTTCCTGAAGCGCTATCTGATTCTCGGGGACGAAAAGCTGGCCGTCACCGAACTGCTGCCCAGAAACGATGGCACGGGCGGAGCGCCCGACGATGCTTCGGCTCGCGGAGCGGATTCAGGGGGCTTGAAATCTTTGGCTCGGACTGCCAAGGATGAAGCCGAGGCGCAGGCTATCACCCAGGCTTTGGAGCAGACCAACTGGAACCGCAAACAGGCCGCCAGCATTCTCCAGATCAGCTACAAAGCTCTCTTGTACAAGATCCGCCAGTACGGAATCGCCGAAGCCAAAGGCCACCACAAACTCTCCGCCGGAGCCTAACTCTCATGTGGGGACAGCCGCCCTCGGCTGTCCGTCGAGCGCAGCTCGAC
>CAZILJ010000176.1:0-4670 GCA_964539915.1 uncultured Acidobacteriaceae bacterium
GAATTTGCCGTTGAGCATGGGACCACCGGAAAGCCCGATCGTAGGCAGGTCGCAAGAGGCCGCGCCCATCAGCAGCGAAGGAGTCGTCTTGTCGCATCCCATCAACAGGACGACACCGTCCATAGGATTGCCGCGGATCGATTCCTCCACGTCCATGCTGGCGAGATTGCGGAAAAGCATTGCCGTCGGGCGCAGTTGCGACTCGCCTAGAGACATCACCGGGAATTCAAGAGGAAAACCGCCCGCCTCCCATACTCCCCGTTTGACGGAATCGGCCAATTCGCGGAAATGTGCGTTGCAGGGATTCAGTTCGGACCAAGTGTTGCAAATCCCGATGACCGGACGGCCGTCGAAAAGATTACTGGGCCAGCCTTGATTCTTCATCCAGCTGCGATGACTGAAGCCGTCGCGGTCATTCTTTCCAAACCATCCTTGGCTGCGCAAATTCTGCATACAGATTTCCTCTTCTCTATGATCGGACAACGGCGAGCGGACCAGACCGATCCCGCCGACTGTTTCCGTCATCTGGTTTCAGAGAATATACCAGTGCTGCTCGGGTGAACGGCTGGGAGATTTCATTGCTGGCGGCAGCATCCGGACACGGGGGCGCGCAGTGGGCATCCTGTTGGCTTCCTGGGCTCAAAGTCAAGTAGAAAACGAGTCCGTATCCGTATTACGGAACCGCATTTATCGAATCCGACGCGATATCTTTACTTCACGAACCCGGGTGAATATATTGAAGCTGTTTCGCGACACTGTTTCATGGCGACCGGGAGTGCGGCTCTGATTTTGACAGGGTCCCACGAGCCATTGACTGGAACCCCAAATGGAAGCGCAAGTATCCGATCTCAAAGGAAGCGCCACGATCGTCACCGGCGCAGGAAACGGCCTGGGATTAGCCATTGCGCGCCGGTTCGTGGCCGCTGGCGCGAAGGTTTTGCTGGTGGATCAGGACCCGGCTGTCCTGAAGCGGATCGGATCTGACGATCTACCGTCGGATCGCGCGTTTGCTTTGGTGAAAGACCTGGCTGACGATGATTCGGCCGCAAGCGTGTTCGAGACCGCGAAGAAGACCCTAGGCCCAGTGGACGCCCTGGTAAATAACGCCGCCTGGAGTTTTCATAAACCGATGCTTGAGGTCACGCACGCCGAATTCGAACGCGTGGTTCGTATTAACCAGCGCGCGCCCTATTTCCTGGCGCAAGAATTCTGTCGCGCGGTTGCCAATGCCAAGACGAAACCTCCGAACCCTGCGATCGTCAATATCGCCTCCGTCAACGCCTCGCGAGGCAGCCCGAATCTGATCGCCTACGCCGGAACCAAGGGCGCGGTGGTTGCAATGACGCGCGGCATGGCCGTAGAGATGGCCCCGTTGGACATTCGGGTCAATTGCATTAGTCCGGGAGCAGTCAAAACAGCATTCACCGAGTCCCTAATCGCCTCTGGAGTGATCGATCCTCCCAAGCTATTTAAAAAAGCGCTCATCAAGCGCTTCGCAACCTGTGAGGAGATCGCCGACCTCGCCGCCTATCTGTGCAGCCCACGAGCGGCATTCGTGACCGGCGCAGAGTGGGTGATCGATGGCGGATGCCTCGCTTATTGACGCGGCCGTTATCGGGCCAACGGTTTCTTCAGGCTCTAAGTTTTCACAGCATGCGATATGGTTGAATCCTTTCACCAGCGCAAATGTTTTTTGGACTTTAGTTTCGTTTGCCAAATGTCGCTGAGAGGGAAGGAACACGGAGCGAATCGGCACGCACAACCAAGGCCCGCAGAGAATTCTTAGCCTTTGGTGTAGTGGCCGTAGTTCGGCACGTTTTCGCCAAGCAGCTTGAGCAGCCTTACACCCTGAATCGAGAGCCTGAACGCATAGTTAGTGAGCGGAAGCTCGCGCGTTTGGTCAAGCTCGTGCGCTAGGCCGAACCCCTGCAAACGATTGCAGACTCCGTAACCTTCTTCGCGGGAGTACAGATTGGTTTCGATCGCTTGCCCGAGCGCCCTCGCGACCTGTACCGCAAGGTCCCCCGGTCACGACGTTGAGGCCGGGGTAGCGATACGCCCACCAATACTGATGGCCGATGACAGTGACTTCGATGGCATCATGAGGTTTGGCGGCATCCTGAACGTTCGCAATTACCTGGGCTGTCGCCAGGAACAACACTAAGACGATCAGAACCGGGATTACCGTCCAAGCTGTTTCTACTTGGGAGCTGCCGTAAACCTGCGGCGGTTCCCGCTTATCGTCGTGAGCTCTCTCTCTGAATTTGATTACTGCGTAAGCGAGCAAGCCGAATACGACGACAAACACTGCTGGCGCAGCGCAAGTACGAAAAGAGACAGCTGGTAGATCGATCGCGCCGGAGTTGAGGCCGGACTGAATACGCTGGTTGGGCTCGAAAATCCATGCGCGGAGTCAGCGAGGGCGACTGCTGTCGCGAAACAATGGATCGCGAGAGCTGTCACCTTCCATGTGGCGGCTTTGCTCACGACTAGCACCCTCCTGATGATCGAGCCGGGCGTCGGAGATTGCTTGACTACTAATGAGACGAATCCAATCGCTAAAAAGCAATTCGCGTGCCACTGTTCCCACAGAATGTGGCATTGATCCATGTTCATGAATGGAAGGGTCTGCAAAAATGAAGTGAGAACTGGAGCACTCGGCGGGCGCACTAGACCAAATGCGGACATGAGAGCATCCGTATGCCGACTCGGCTCAGACGAGGGTCAAAATTCTACGACAGTGACCGCGTTTCGCTACCTCGCCGATGCAAAGAATGCGATTCCTTCCGACGGTGAACACTAGGTTTGCCGTGGCCCCTATATTCGATCAGTGTCGTTTTACCGACGTGAGTCCGCATTTCGGCACATATTCGTTTTCGATCATCTTGTTCTTAGCAACCAGAGCAGAAATAACTAGCGCAACACCGTCTCCCGCCATTTAGAACCGTGAACCTACGCATCCTGCGCACACGGGTCAAACCCAGCGCAAGATACCGGATCCGTTTGGACCGACACTTGCAATCTGATAAAGCCTCGAGGATTTCGATGGTGACACTGCAGGAAGCACGCAAGATTATCGGCGCGGCCGAAAACAGAGCGATTGAAATCGGCCAGCCGGTGAACATCGCTGTCGTCGATGAAGGCGGCAATCTGATTTCTCATGTCCGCATGGATGGGGCCTGGATCGGCAGCATCGACATAGCGATCAACAAGGCATTTACCTCTCGCGCGTTCGATATCTCAACCAAGGATCTGGCGCAGCATTCGCAATCGGGCGGCCAATTCTTCGGAATTCAAGTTTCCAATCATGGCCGCGTCATGGTCTTCGCTGGCGGCATCCCGCTGAAACGAGATGGGAAGGTTGTCGGCGCGGTGGGAGTGAGCGGCGGCTCCGCAGAGCAGGATCACATGGTGGCAGAGGCCGGCGCAAAGGCGTTTTAATTTGTTTCAAATTGGGGTGAACATATATGGCAATCAATCGTGGAGTTGTATACGCAGGGCCGGGAAAAGTCGAAGTCCAGTCCATTGACTTTCCTAAGTTGGCGCTGGGCTCACGCAAATGCGAGCATGGCGTGATTCTCAAGCTGGTTAGTACCAACATCTGCGGCAGCGACCAGCATATGGTACGAGGCCGCACCACGGCTCCCACCGGTATGGTCCTCGGTCACGAGATCACTGGCGAGATCATCGAGAAGGGCCGGGACGTCGAATTCTTGAACGTAGGTGATCTGGTTTCGGCGCCATTCAATATCGCATGCGGGCGCTGCCGCAACTGCCGCGAAGGCAAGACCGGAATCTGCTTAAACGTGAATGGAGATCGTGCCGGTGGCGCCTTTGGGTACGTCGACATGGGTGGCTGGATTGGAGGCCAGGCCGAATATGTAATGGCCCCGTATGCCGATTTCAACCTGCTGAAATTTCCGGACAAAGACCGAGCGATGGAGAAAATCGAGGACCTGACGCTGCTTTCCGACATCTTTCCGACTGGGTACGACGGGGCGGTGAAGGCCGGAGTGACGACCGGTTCAACCGTGTACGTGGCCGGTGCCGGGCCTGTCGGACTGGCTTGTGCTGCCGCATGTCAGTTATTGGGAGCGGCTGTCGTCATCGTCGGAGATATGATTCCCGAGCGTCTCGCGCAAGCCCGAAGCTTTGGATGTGAAACGATTGACTTGCGCGAGCGGATCCCTCTCGGCGAACGCGTAGCCCAAATTCTCGGCGTTCCTGAAGTCGATTCGGCGGTAGACTGCGTAGGCTTTGAGGCGAAGGGTCAAGCCGAGCAGGCCGGAACCGAGCAGCCGGCTACTGTACTGAATTCATTGATGGCGCTCACTCGCGCCGGCGGGGCGATTGGAATTCCCGGTCTGTATGTCACGGACGATCCGGGTGCCAAGGACTCGAACGCGCAGAAGGGCGTGCTGGGCCTGCGAATTGGGCTGGGCTGGGCCAAATCACACAGCTTCGGAACGGGGCAGTGTCCCGTGCTTCGCTACAATCGGCAACTTATGATGGCCATCCTGCATGACAAGGTGAATGTCGCGAAGGCTGTAAATGTCACCGTATTGCCATTAGAGGACGCGCCGCGCGGGTACCATGACTTCGACAAGGGCGCGGCGAAGAAGTTCGTGCTGGACCCGCACGGGATGGTGAGGTCACGTCGAGTCGGAGCC
>CAZILJ010000177.1:0-4699 GCA_964539915.1 uncultured Acidobacteriaceae bacterium
AGAACTGAGAACTGAGAACTGAGAACTGAGAACTCGAAACCCGAAACTGGACGCCGCCTTTCTGCATTTCCTGTGCACGTCCTGTGGACATTCCGGCTGCCCACTCTACCAGATTTCGCCAGCATCTCTCGTCCGCAGTGAAAACGACCGCCATTCATTACAAGAACATCACCTACCTAAACGTTTGCTTCATTCGTGCCGGTCCACGAAAATTCGTACCCGTTGTTTTCCTCATGTGCACCAAAAATACTGAATTGACCCGCGACCATTTCGCTCGTAGAGTCACTTTCGCTCTCATAAATTCATTCCAGCAGTTCAAGCCAGTTCTGGATCGCATTTACCAATTACTAGCAACAAGAAAAGCACTCGGGGCGACAGATGAAATCAGAAGAATGGAAGTCCTACCGCACACGCTTTCTGGTCAACGCTAAACAACTCAGTTCCAGTCTCAGCTTTATCGATCATCTCGGCCGGCAGCATTGCGGTCGGAAAGGAGACTACCTCGTCGAATCTTCCGATGGCGTGCTCAGCATTGCTCCTCGCCGCATCTTCGAGGACATTTACACCGCCATGCCTCAGCAAAACGAGTCAGGCCACGCCGAAACAGCCGAGCAAGAGACAGAAAGAACAAGCCGCAAAACTGCGATGAGCGAACGAAGGATCGACATGCGACAGATCAATCTCGACAGGTTCGAGCCCCTTCAGATCGAGGACGTAAGGCTCCCGAAGTCTGCGGTTGTCCGCCAGCGAAGAGAAACAACCCCGGTCGATGCCGATCCAGCCGCGCGAGTCCAGCGCAAACTGCCACAGCCCTGTCGCGACCGCCGTTCGGCCTCAAATCGAATCGGGCTGATGTGAACTTCTCATTTCCGTATACCGGCTGCGCTCCAGTCGCGCGGCAGCGTAAGGGACGAGCCTTTTTCGAGTGAAATTGGTCTGGTCCGGGGAGCGAAAAACAACTCGATGCCTTTCGATCTCAGGTCTTTCGGTCCGAGATTTGGCTTCGAAAACAGGGAACCAGGAGAAACGCGACAGACCCGGGTTTTCCTCAATGTGGAAAACCCGGCCTCAACCCCGCATCAAGCCCGTCATTGTTAGGGATACAACCTGTAGTGTTTCCCTCTTGACAGGCACAAGCTGCGGGAGTAACTTTGCAATCCCAAGCACACAAAATTCCGTTTCACGGGAATGGGACGGAATTAAGCAGCAATGGGGTGCGGTGCCCGGCCAGAGGTGACTCGGCACCTTGCGCAGGCAAGAGAAGGATCAGGCGCCCGGACTTCCAGATCCGTGAGTCCGGCGCCCGAAACTTTAAACGCAAGGCTCATTACCTTCAGGCTAGCCGAACTCCGGAAGCCGGAAGCCAGTTCAGTGCGGTGTCCGTTCCTCGATCTCCCCACCGGGGCACGACAACTGAATGCAGCACGCAATTATCTGTAACCTGTGCGCCAGACAAAGGCAAACTGCCTTTCTCCGGCGCGACAGCAGGACCCAGGAGCCCGCAATGGAAGGTTTAAATCGCCTCGTTTCCGAATCGATGGCGCGCCACGGTTTCGATCGCCCGCTGGACTATCGTCGCCTTCATTGGTCGCGCTGGTTCCGCTGCGAATCCCATCACAGCCTCCTGTTCGTGCCCAGCAAGTCCGGCGTCTTCGCGATCGCCGAAGAAATCATGGACTTAGGCACAGAGGTGACGACGGACGCCTCGTCCGTCCCGCCAGCGCGAAGCGCGGCGGATTCCCTGTGGGACCGGGCCTCTGACCCGGTCAGGCCGAGCGCAACTCGGATCGATCTTGCTGCCAGCACCGCTGCTCCCGGCCTTCGCCGCATGCTCGCCGTCACCCAATTTTTCGAAGATGACGACATGGCTTTCGTCCTAGACCGCATGCTCTCGAGTCAGAATCCCATGCGCGCCCGCCTCGTCTCGGGCCGCTATTTCGTCCGCTTCGTCGTGATCGAAGACCAGCTCCAGCGCCGGTCCATCTGCAGCGCCCTCAATCAATGGATGGTCTCTGCATCCGAAAAAGCCACGGGAATCGGCCCTCACTTCGCCACTTCGCTCGAACTGACTCCCGCGACCGAATACATTCCGCCCGCGAACGACGCGCAACCAACAGTATTCGCCCGCGATGAAAGCGTGGCGCGGGCGCCCTCGCCCCTGTCTGCGGGGCCCAGCGACACGCACGCGGTCCGAGCACCGCTGTTTCCGAATGCCGGCACCAAATATCAAAAGCTGGGTCCAGCAAAAATCGACCCGACAACCGCTCACGCGACAGCCCCGCAGCTAGACTCCGGAGCCGCCTCGAACATTCACTGTCCATCCCCCTTCCCCTCCGGTTTCTGACCAGCGCGCAAGGTTATCGGCGCCAGGTTGAAAGAGGGGGTTTGGCGCGAACGTCGAATAGAGGCGCGTCAGAGAAGGATTTTGGAGGGGCACGGCTTAAAGCCGTGCCGTAGGCAGCACAAAATGAAATGGGGGTTAGCCGCCGCAGGCAGAGGCGAAGAGTTCGCCGAGGAGTCAGCCGCGAAGTAGCGCAAGACTGCAGCCCACGGCGCAAGCCGTGTAGCAAGCAAAAATGAGCAAGCCCCCGAAAGGGCGAAAGGCTCGATCTTTGAAACACCCTGATCAGCCCTTTTAAAGCAACCCCGATTCCCCGCCCCTGGCCGGACGCCTGAGTCGACGCAACACCGCATAGAATCTAATACTTGGAGAGCCCAATGCCAGAAGTAGCAAAGACCACCAACGAAGTCGCGACCCCCGTAGCTCAAACCCCGAACCTCGTCCCCAAGAAGAAGCCTTCCGGCCTCTCCGTCCGCCGCTTCTTCACCAAGCCCGGCGTATCCCCCTACAACGAGGTCGAATGGGATCTCCGCCTCGCTCAGATCACCGATGCCCAAGGCAACGTGATCTTCGAGCAGAAAGACGTCGAAGTTCCCAAAGACTGGTCCATGACCGCCACTAACATCGTGGCCAGCAAATATCTGCACGGCAAAATCGGGACTCCCGAGCGTGAAACCGGAGTCCGCCAGCTCGTCGCCCGTGTCGCCGAAACCATCCGTGATTGGGGCATGGCGCAAGGCTACTTCCGCACTCCCGAAGACGGCACGACCTTTCACGACGAGCTCGTCCACATCCTCGTCCGCCAGTACGCCGCTTTCAACTCGCCGGTCTGGTTCAACGTGGGATGCGATCGCATCGAGCCCAACTCCGATGGCCGCAGCTGGCACTGGAACCCCCAAACGCAGCAAGTCGAATTCGGCGTCACCGGATACTCCAAACCCCAGTGCTCCGCCTGCTTCATCAACTCAGTCAAAGATTCGCTCGACTCCATCCTCACTCTCGCTAAGACCGAAGGCATGCTGTTCAAGTGGGGCAGCGGCACGGGCACGAATCTCTCGCCCCTGCGCGGATCCACCGAAACTCTGTCCGGCGGCGGCACCGCCAGCGGACCGCTGAGCTTCATGAAAGGATTCGACGCCTTCGCCGGCGTCATCAAGTCCGGCGGCAAGACTCGCCGGGCCGCAAAGATGGTCATCCTCAACGTCGAACATCCCGACATCATCGAATTCATCGAGTGCAAGCAGAAAGAGGAAGCCAAGGCCCACGCCCTCGTCTCCATGGGATACGACGGCTCTCATCCCGACTCCGACGCTTACTCCTCCATCTTCTTTCAGAACGCCAACAACAGCGTCCGCGTCACCGACGATTTCATGTACGCCGTAGTTCGCGACACCGACTTCTCCACGCGCACAGTAACGGATGGGTCAGTCGTCAAGACTTACAAAGCTAAGGATCTGCTGCACAAAATCTCAGAAGCCACCTGGCACTGCGGCGATCCCGGCATGCAATATGACACCACGGTCAATCGCTGGCACACGTCAAAGAACACCGCGCGTATCAACGCCTCGAATCCCTGCAGCGAATATATGTTCCTCGACGACTCGGCCTGCAACTTGGCCAGCCTAAACCTATTGAAGTTCGCTCCCAACGGCACGTTTGACGTCGAGTCCTATCGCCATGCAGTCGATATCCTGATCACCGCGCAGGAGATCCTCGTCGACAACGCCGGATATCCCACCGAACAAATCATGCGCAACTCGCATGACTACCGTCCGCTGGGTCTCGGCTACGCGAACCTCGGCGCGCTCCTCATGGCCGCCGGACTCCCCTACGACTCCGACGCCGGCCGCGACTACGCCAGCTGCGTCACCGCCATCATGTGCGGCGAAGCCTACTTGCAGAGTTCCCGGATCGCCGAACAATGCAATCCGCTAGTCCCAGCAACAGAAGCAACCAAGAAAAACTTATCAGAGACAAATCTAGGCGCAGGAATCATCACGACTCATGCGGGAAGCAATGCTCATGTGGCGACGGGCGGCTCGCCCCTCCAACGAAGCGAAGCGAGCGCCCCCGGCACATCCCAAACCATGCCCGGCGGAGCCTGCCCCGGCTGGTACATCAACCGCGAACCTTTCCTCGACGTAATCCGCATGCACCGCGCGTCCGTGAATGGCATCAACAAAGCCAACGTTCCCGCGACCGTCTACGAGTCCAGCAAGCAGTGCTGGGACGAAGCCCTGGCCCACGGCGAAAAACATGGCTACCGCAATTCCCAAGTCACAGTCCTGGCCCCCACCGGCACGATCGGCTTCATGATGGACTGCGATACGACAGGAATTGAGCCGGATCTGGCGCTGA
>CAZILJ010000178.1:0-1752 GCA_964539915.1 uncultured Acidobacteriaceae bacterium
TGAAAAGGTGGCTTCCGGACGTATGTCGGCCATAGGTCGGCGCACTCCGGCCGTATTGACGCCGGGTCGCGGAGGATCCGAGTGCCCGACTTGCCCGTGTCCCAACGTGCAAAGCAATATCGTCGCCGTCGAGAGGACCACCAGTGCGGACTGACTGCAACGAGCCCGGATCGATCGCATGAACCGGAATCGCCTCACTGCTGACATCCCTGCAATCACGCAATGACAGATTCGCATGCAGATTCATATCACATGCGGCCACGATTGCGACTCATTATCGCGATCGGTTGCAGAAAGGAAACAGCATTTGCTTCTTGAATCCGACCGATAAAAGAAAATCGATTGCCTCCCGAAACGCTCGTCGGATATACGTCACTATGCCCGCTGTGACGTGGGCATGGATTGGGGCGCTACGCCGACTCATTAAGAACCTGCCGGAGTGAGCCGTCAATCCCAGCGCTGACATGATCAAATCAGCCTTTCTAACTGTCGGAATGCTCTTGGTGGCGAGTGCTCTGTTGTCCAGCCTGGACAGCGCGCAGTCTGGCTCTGGCGCGTCCCTGACCGACGGCCAGCAGCTTTACAAAAACAAGGTTCGCCCGATTCTCATTCAGAACTGTTACAAGTGCCACACCGACGATCCGTTAAGCCATTTTCGAGTCGATTCCCGTGCCGCGATCCTGCAGGGCGGCAAAAGAGGTCCGGCCATTGTGCCCGGAGATCCGGAGAAGAGCCTGCTCATCGAAGCTGTCCGGCAGACCGGCGGTCTGAAGATGCCAAAGGAGGGCAGCAAGCTCGACGAGCAGCAGATCGCGGATTTGGTGGAGTGGGTGAAAATGGGCGCTCCGTGGGATCCGAATGAGGTCGCCGAGCCGCTGGCGATCAGCGTAAGTTCCGCCGCTGCCGCTTCCTCAGTCGGTGAAGAGTTCTTCGAGAACAAGGTACGGCCCATCTTCGCGAACGTCTGCTCCGAGTGTCACGGCGACAAGGCTACGTCAGGCTTGCAAGTCCTCTCTCGCGAGTCCCTCCTACGAGGCGGAAAGCGAGGCCCCGCAATCGTTCCCAACGATCCGGAAAGGAGCCTGATGATTCAGGCAGTCCGTCAGACTGGCGAGTTGAAAATGCCAAAGGGCGGAAAGCTCACACCGGAGGATGTGCAGAACCTGGCTGAATGGGTGAGAATGGGCGCTCCGTGGCCCAGGTCACGGCCGCTTCTTGTAACATCGGGAGCCCCATTCAAGGTCTCCCCCGAGCAGCGATCTTTCTGGTCGTTTCAGCCTCTCAAAATGCCCGCCACAACGCAGGTGAGAGATTCGCATTGGCCGAAGACCAACATTGACCGCCTTGTACTGGCAAAGCTCGAAGCAAAAGGAATTGCGCCAGCGCCCGCTGCGGACCGTCGAACGTTGATTCGCCGGGCGACGTTCGACCTGACGGGGCTCCCTCCTACGCCGGAAGAGATCGACGAATTTCAGAAAGATAAGTCTCCGAACCCATTCGCGAAAGTCGTGGACCGGCTCCTAGCGTCCCCCCGTTACGGAGAACGCTGGGGCCGGCATTGGCTAGACGTCGCGCGTTACGCCGAGGACGACGTGCGCGGTCTGGACCCAAAAGGCCGCGGATACATGCCATTCCGCGGCGCGTACGTGTACCGCGACTGGGTCATTAAAGCGGTCAACAACGATGTTCCCTACGACAAATTCGTACGCTGGCAATTGGCGGGCGATCTCAGCGGCGAAAAAAATGTTCGTG
>CAZILJ010000179.1:0-3154 GCA_964539915.1 uncultured Acidobacteriaceae bacterium
GGTGATAAAGAATTCCTGCGAAGAGTTGTCGTACTCGACGTGAAGAACATTCGGCTTGCAGCATACCTGGCAGTCTTCGACGTAATTCTGGCGGCGTCCGGCAGATTCGTCCACCGAAGTTGTATTCCATTCTCCGCAGGCGGCACATTGAAAACCGGATTCCATGTTTGACCGAGCATACCTCAGCACGCTGACGTTTTTCTGTAAGTCGTTGAGGGTTCGGGTAAGTGATTGATGAATCGTAGAAGGCCTGCACAAGGCTCCAGGATGCGCAATTCTTTCACTCTGGATTACTCTGGATGCTGCCCTCCGCCGCAAGATAGATCGTCGAAGCTAGGGCCGTTTCCGGCTCCGGAAAGGCCATTTTCGATGATGCGCTGCTCAGTTTTCACTCTCTGCAAACGGCGTCTAAGGAGTACATATTGTTTGGTAGTTCTTTTTTGTAAATATTACCACGTGAGTCGGGCGAATTCTCTTTGGCCAAAGTCGCTGGGCCTATCCTCGGTCAAGGGCCCGAATCGCATGCAGGGCTAGTTCGACGTCACAATCGGAAACCTGAAATTGAAGAATCTCAGTTCCCCTATAATGGCCGGATTGCATTCCTCAAACCGGGAGGGTTCATGATTTCGCGGCGACGATTTCTTGAAGTGGGCAGTGTGACGGCAGGCATGGCGATAGCATCCCGCTCTCCAGTGACTTCTGCCGCGGCCGAGGTTGCCGACGCTTCCCTGCCACCATCACTGGCGAAATTGAAGTCGCGAAAAAGCGAAGCTGTCCCGATCAAGATTGAAGAGCGACAGGCACGACAGGAGCACGCCCGCCAGCTCATGAACGAGAATGGGCTCGATGCCATTTTGCTGATGGAGGGCACGTCGTTGAAATATTTCACCGGCATCCGCTGGTGGGGCGGGGAACGCACCTTCGCGCTGGTGCTCCCAGCCAAAGGCGCTGCGTTCTACGTGTGCCCCGGGTTTGAAGAGGGACGGGCGCGCGAGCAAATCAAGAACGCCCCCGACGGCGAGCAGCCAGACGTACGGGTGTGGCAGGAGAACGAAAGCCCCTACGAGCGGATCGCGCAGGGACTCAAAGAGCGCAGCATCGCAAGCGGCAAAATTGGAATCGAGGAGACCGTGCGTTTCGTCTTCGCCGATGGCATTGCCAAAGCCGCATCGCAGGCAACGCTCGCGAGCGCCACACCGGTCACCTCCGGCTGTCGCATGATTAAAAGCCCTCAGGAAATCGCACTGATGCGACTGGCGGCGCAGGTGACGCTCGCTGCCTATCATGCAGCGTATCTGGCAGTGAAAGATGGGATGACGCAGCCGCAACTGGAATCTCTGGTGGAGAAAGCGCATGAACGTCTGGGCTTTACCGGAGGCGCCGACGTACAGGTTGGAGAGTTTTCCGCATTTCCTCACGGTTCGGTAACACCACAGGTGGTGCACGAAGGCACTATCGTTCTGATGGATGGCGGATGCGCGGTGGAAGGGTATCAGTCGGACATCACCCGCACGTACGTGCTGGGCAGGGCCACCGACAAAATGAACAAAGTGTTCGACACAGTTCTGCGCGCCCAGTCTGCGGCCCTGGCGCAGGCGCGCCCGGGCGTGGACTGCGGCTCCGTCGATGCTGCGGCACGAAAAGTGGTTACCGATGGCGGGTATGGCCCCGATTACAAGTACTTCACACACCGACTGGGGCACGGCATGGGCATGGATGGGCACGAGTGGCCCTATCTTGTCCGCGACAACCCAACCAAACTGCAAGCGAATATGACCACCAGCAATGAACCGGGAATTTACATTCGCGGTGAGTTCGGCGTCCGAATTGAAGACGACATGCACGTCAAGGAAAACGGGGCGGAGTTGTTCACGTCGCAAACCGTGTCGTTGGAAGATCCGTTCGGCAGGGCATGATGACGCAGGTTGTGGTGTTTTATCAACGATCTGGCGATGCTTACGCTTCAGGAACCGGCGGACAACCGGGAAACTCCTTGAGGAACGTGTTCCCGATATAGCCCAGATACTCGATGCCGATCTCGCTCGTGAAGTACCCATCGGCGGTGAGTTTGCGCAAGAATGAAAAGAATTCTATTCCCGGCCCGAGACCAGCATCCTTCTTGGCATTTTGTCGGTAGGCAATGAGATCCAGAATCTCTTTTTGCTGCTGCGGCGTGCAGTCCAGATAAGTCTTACCGTAGCGGTCGATGCAGGTATTGTCGAGCCACATCACTCCTCCGCCGAGAGCGACCTGATAGTCCTTGTTTTCGCTGGTGATCAGGTCGATAAACTCGGGCGCGCCCGCCTCGACCGCCCCTTTTGCGTCTGCATCGGACGGGATGATGGTCTGGCAGAGCGTCTGCAGCGTTTTGTAATCGCGAGGGGAGAAAAATTTGGGAGCATAGGCATGGTTTTCGGCCGTTGCCTTTTCCGCCTTCACCATGCGATGAGCGTACTCAGCCGCTTCCAGCGGAATCATGCGCAATACCGATCCGGTGACGGCGGTGAGCGTAAGCGATTTAAGGATGTCTCTTCGCGAAATGGCCATGTCGCTCTCCGGCTACAGATTTCCTTTTTTCGCCTGATCCAGCAGATAATCCGATGCGCGCCAGGTCAGGGCCATGATGGTCAGCGTGGGATTCTTGTCGGCGTTGGTGACAAAGCAGGCCCCATCAGTCACAAACAAGTTCTTCGCGTCATGCGCCTGGCAGTACTGGTTCAAGGCGGAGGTCGCGGCGTGTTCTCCCATGCGAACCGAGCCCACTTCGTGAATGATCACGCCGCCGTCAGCGATTCCATAAGGATTCGGCCCGTCGGGCTGCGTGGAGGTCACGTAGATTCCGCCGGCCGCTTCCACAATGGCCCGATAGCTTTCCTGCATGTCGCGAGCCATCTTGATTTCGTTGTCGCTCCATTCCCAGTGAAAACGAAGCACGGGAATGCCCCACTGGTCCACGCCATTGGGGTCGATCTCACAGTAGCAGTTCTCGTTGGGAATCATTTCGCCGCGGCCGGAGAAACCAATGTAAGCGCCATATTGTTTCTTGCACTCCCTCTTGAGAGTGGAACCGTAGCCTTCAAATTTTTCGCACAGATCGTCGTAGTCTCCGACGCCGGGCATGTTTCGTCCGCCACCGAACTCGGTATGGTAGCCG
>CAZILJ010000180.1:0-4613 GCA_964539915.1 uncultured Acidobacteriaceae bacterium
CTCCGAACCGTTCCCTGCGGCACCCGCATTCGCGACCCCCTTGCCGCTCTCCGAATTCACGGCACCTTCAAGCTGAGTACGCAAATCCCGAATCGTCGTCACCAGATCCCGTTCCTTTTCGAAACGCGTGCGCAGACCCGCCAATCGCGATTCGATTTCCGCACTCTTGGTGGCGATCTCTTCGAGCCTCTCCCGATGATCCGTGCCCACGGCCGACTCACGTTCCAGAATTCGTTTCTGTACGGCGAAATCGTCGATCTGGCGAACGCTGTCTTCGATCGCCGGTGGAGTCGCGCTTTGTCCCAGTGCCAGCCGAGCGCATGCGGTATCAAGCACACTCACCGCCTTGTCGGGCAACTGGCGCCCTGCGAGATAGCGGTGGGAAAGATGAACCGCAGCGGTCAACCCCTCATCGAGAATGCGAACTTTATGATGCTTCTCGAGCGACGGGACGATGCCGCGCAGCATCGTCATACACTGCGTCTCCACTGGCTCCTCCACCTTTACGACCTGGAAGCGCCGGGCGAGAGCCGGATCTTTCTCAAAATACTTTTTGTATTCCGACCAGGTCGTGGCCGCGATGGTGCGCAACTCGCCGCGTGCCAAAGCCGGCTTCAGAAGGTTGGCAGCGTCTCCCTGTCCCGCTTGCCCGCCGGCACCAATCATCGTGTGAGCTTCGTCGATAAACAAAATGATGGGCTGCGGCGAGGATTTCACCTCTTCAATCAGGCCTTTCAACCGGTTCTCAAATTCACCCTTGATACCCGCTCCGGCTTGCAGCAGCGCGAGGTCAAGCGTCCGAACCGTCACGTTACGCAACGGCGGAGGCACATCGCCCTGAGCCACCCGCAACGCGAAGCCTTCCACGACGGCCGTTTTCCCGACTCCCGCCTCCCCCGTAAGAATCGGATTATTCTGGCGCCGCCTCATCAGAATGTCGACCACCTGGCGAATTTCAAAATCGCGTCCCAACACCGGATCGATCTTGCCGGTCTTTGCCTTCTCCGTGAGATTAATCGTGAACTGGTCAAGGTTGGGAGTCTTGCCGCTGCCCGGTCGTGCGCCCGCGGATGGAGCCCCCGGGGCCGCCGCCGAAGCCGCCACCGCCGCCTGCGCCTCTTCGCTCGAATTGCAGACGATCGACTGAAAGTCCTTGCGCAGTGCGTCTGCCTGGATCTTCTGGAACTCACGGCTGATGTCGCGCATGAGCCTTACCAGCTCGTCATTCGTCGCTAAGGCAAGAATGGTGAAGCCCGTCCGCACTTGTCCGGCGTTGTAGTCGATCGAGCCCAGAGTCCATGCCTCGATCAACATGCGCATCAGCGTTGGGCTCAAAGCGGGAGTCCGGGCGTTACCCGTCTTCAGCTTGTCCAAAGCCCGCGCCAGCTCACCCGACAGCCTCGAAGTATCGATCTCGAAGTGTTTGAAGATCGCGGCCACATCATTGTCGGTGGAGTCGAGCAGCTTCGTCAGATAGTGCTCCACCTCAATGTCATAGTGCGTACGCGCCAGGCAAAGTCCTGCCGCAGCCTCCAGGGCACCGCGGGTTGAATCGTTAAGTTTGCCGATCAGCGATTTCAGATTCATGTCGTCTCCCTTGTGCTGCCTCGAGCGCCAGCACGGTATCATCCGGATCCCGGCGGAAGGGCGCCGACTTCACCCACGACACCCAGCCTAACTGCGGGCCGGATGAGCCCTCCGCTCCCAGCGTGCAAGCCGGAACCTGCTCACGCTCGAGAATCAGCTTCACCTCAAAGTCCCATTCGTCGTTGGAAAAAAATCGTACCCAACTCCGCAGCGGCTCCCAGGATTGCCCGCCTGGCAGGAAATCCGCATAGCGTTCGAGCGTCAACGGCCCTAAAACAACGCGCACCTTGGACTGCTGGTCCCAAACTTCGTCGCCCACCACCGCGCCCAATCCAAGCTCTCCGCTGTCACTGCTTCCTTCCGACAAGCGGCATTGCGTCTCCGGATCCAGGCGGTACCAGGCGCCGGCAAACTGCTCAATCTCCACCGGCACTTCAAAAAAGTCAGCAAGAATCTGTTGCAGAGCCTGGGCCGAACGCGGACCCTGTGCCAGCAGGCCCGCATAATACACCAGGGTGTCGTCCGAGACCGCCTGCCGGTCGCGCAATCCCTCCGTGCCCAATCCCACTAAGCTGAGCAAATGCCGCGAAAAAAGATCACGCTCCCCATGCTCGCAGGCAACATCGAAACGGTATTTTCTCCACGCCCGGTAAAAGAGCGAAATGATCCGGTGGTTGAAAATGTCCAGAAAGTCCCGCGGCGAAGTATCGGAAGCCCGCAACCTCTCGATGATCAGCGACGTAAACGGATTGGGAAGAACTCCCTGCGGTCCCGTCAGCCCCATGAAATTGACCGCCAGCTTGGCGGCACCCTCGTCGGGACATTCCATGGATTGAATCTGACTGGCCGGAAACGCAAGCGACGGGTGCACTCCGAAACGCGCGACCTCGGTCTCCGGATGCGCAAACTGACCAACCGCCGTCCGCCCCGGAAGCAATCGTTCGAGCAGACGTACCGCCTGGAAGAAGTCGAAGGCGAAGGGCTCGCGCAGCAGCTTCTCACCCACTTCGGAACCGGCTAGACCAGCACGGATTGTCCCGCTCTCGGCGCCCACTCTTCTAACGGCTCCTTTCTCTGGCGGCTTCGCGCTACCAATTGACTGAAACTGTTCATCGAAACATAAAGACCCAGGAACTTTTCGAGTACGCTCGCAAATAAATAAGCCCCGCCACCGCTGAACTGCTCTTCGTCGAACTCGATCTCCACGCGCGTGCCTCGCGCGAAACCTACTCCATGTTCGGAGATCACGCGGGTAAAGTGGCGCCGCGCGTTGACCGATGTAATTCCGCTGATTTGCTTCTTGGTCTCTGGCGAATCGGAAAAATCGTAAAGCTCAAGAATTTTCTGCAGCGCCTCTTTGCCGTCGTCCACAATAGAAAGATAATTCAACGACAATTGAGAAATCAGAGACCACAAGGTCTTCCCATCGAGTGGGGGACGCAGCGTGCGGGTAGCTTTGTGCAGCGCGGTGATCCGTTTGATCGCCGCAGCCCCGGTCATTTCGAAATCGCCATTCTCGCTACCGAAGGGCAATCGCGTAACTAGATCGCGATTGGTGCAGTTACACCGCACCGTCACCGTGTCGTACTCGAGTTGCATCGGGCGTGCCGACAGATCGACCAGCGACAGAAAAACGTCAGTTCCTTCATCGCCCTTGCGCGTCGAGGCCGATCGGCTGACATACCAGTACGCCGGCGTCGTTCCCGCCACAGCATGCCGCTCCGAATAGAGCGGGTGATAGGTTACGGTCTCGTGGGTCTCCGCGTCGGTGCTCACAACTTCATCCACGGAATAGATCTCCATGGTTTGCCGCCGCCTTGCATCGGGCACAATCGGATACTGATAACGGGTCTGATCGACCAAGATCGGTTCCGCGGTCTGCGCGAACAGATTGATGATTGGAGTGCATCCCAGGCGTAGCGTCTTGGCATTCACCGCGACTTCCAGTCGTTGATGACGGCCGTCCTGTTCGAAAGGCGAAATCATGAACAGAATCTCGGCTTTCGACGTGAGTCCGGCCCGCTCGAACTCAGAAAGGCCCTGGAGATTCATGAAGAAGAATTTCTCTGGAAACGCGAAATATTCCTGCAACAGCCTGTATCCGACAAACGACCGCCTCGGATAGGGCAGCACGTCCTCCGATTCTCCAAAACCCATCGGCTGAAGATTCCGCACCGGAATTTCGCGCACCGGCGTTTTCGGGTTCGCAGGATCACGCACCAGAATTCGCACGCAATTTCTGCACAATAACTCGTACAGCCCGTGAACCACAGCGCTCTCGCCATTCAGATAAAAAGCCAGCGTTTCCAGGTCAAGCTTCTCAAAGGAAACATCAGGAAAACATTCCAGTTCGACTCGCAACACAGCCGCCTCAGATGCGCGCAGCGTCGGGCGGAGCCGATCCGGCGTCATCCATTGCGCCTGGGAAACTTTGAACGGCCATAACGTCACGTCGTAGGAGGATCGAAACTTGCACGGCACGCCCTCGACCGGCCGCGAATAGAGAACCGTGCCCTTCGGAATCTTCAGACTGCTGGTCAGTTTGCCCTGCTCCGCGTCGGTGTGAAACTGCGCCACCGTCATCGACGGCACGGGCCGCAAGTAGTGCGGGTAAAGGATGTTGAGCAGCGCTTCGGTAATCTGCGGAAAGTCGTCGTCAATCCTCAGGTGCACGCGAGCGGCCAGCAGCGCAAACGCCTCCAGCATCCGTTCCGCATGCGGATCTTCGCAGCGATCCGGCTCCAGCACCAGGCGCGATGCAATCTTCGGATACTTGTCCGCGAACTCCGCTCCAATCTGGCGCAGGAAGGTGAGCTCGCTCTCGTAATAGTTTCTCAGCTCATTGCGCAAGATCGGCTCCCTTGATTTCGTACTCGCCCTTGCCTAGTTCCAGTACCGTATCGAAACGCACGGGCTCAGGCGCCGGGTCCATGCACAGCATTCCTTCAATGACGAAATTCAAAGCTCGATAACTTCCCTGCGTCATCTCCGCGCGTACCTTGGCGCGCTTTAACCGGGGTTCGAAA
>CAZILJ010000181.1:0-2330 GCA_964539915.1 uncultured Acidobacteriaceae bacterium
CAAAGCGCGCGACACCGAGATCGGCCGCCTCGTCGCTCTTAAGGTAATACGCCGCGACCTCGCGGGGGGAGCCGAGATCATCCAGCGCTTCAAGCAGGAACTGGTTCTTGCCCGCCAGATCACGCACAAGAACGTGGTGCGAATTTATGACATGGGCGATGCGGACGGCCTGAAGTTCATCACGATGGAGTACGTGGATGGGGAAGATCTGAAGCACATTCTGCAAAAAGCAGGAAAGCTTCCCTCCTCCGAGGCAATCAGCATCATGCAGCAGATTTGTCGCGCGCTCGATGCCTGTCATTGCGAAGGGATCATTCATCGCGACCTGAAGCCTTCCAACGTGATGCGCGATCAGTCGGGGAAAATATTGGTCATGGATTTCGGGCTGGCGCAATCCGCGCAAGAAGGCGGACTGACCAGAACCGGAGTGCTGATGGGGACGCTCGAGTATATGTCCCCCGAACAAGCAAAAGGCCAACCGCTTGGCGTTACCTCGGACATCTACGCCGCCGGGCTGATCTTTTACGAACTGCTGACCGGCAGAACGGCCTTCCATGCGGAGAGCGCGCTGGCGAGCCTGATGAAACGCAGCCAGGAGCGCGCCGTTCCTGCAAGTACAGCGGAAAAGACGGTTCCGCGCGCGGTGAGCACAATCGCAAGCCGGTGCCTGGAACCCGACCGCCGGAACCGTTATCAGAGCGTTGCGCAGTTGCTGGCAGACCTCGAAGCGATCCAGCCCTCGGATGCAAGTGTTGCGACCCGCACACTCCGACGAGCGCCGGAAGTTGGGGTCTACCGAGGCTTGACGGCTTTGCTTGGCGTTCTGCTGCTGTTCGCTACGGTTTTTCTGGTTCAGAACAAAATCTGGAAGCCGGAGGCCACGCAACATGCGCCCGTAACAATACTGGTCTCGGATTTTAGCAACGAGACGTCGGACCCTGTGTTCGATGAGACGCTGGAGCCCGCCTTCAGCGTCGCAATGGAAGGTGCATCCTTCATTAGCTCCTTCAATCGAGTCCGGGCCCATAAGATCGCAGGCGCGCTGCAGCCCGGTGCCACGCAATTGAATGAGCAACTGGCTAGGCTCGTAGCCACCCGGGAAGGCGTCAGCAGCGTGATCTCGGGTGACATCAAGCGCGAAGGAGATCAGTATCGAGTTACTGTTCGCGCCATCGATGGAGTGACAGGAAGAGTCGTAACCACTGATTCCGAGCGAGTTGCGAAGCAGGATGTTCTCATGGCGATGGGCAAAGTGGCAGCCCGCATTCGCAAGGCGCTAGGTGATAACACTCCGGAATCGGTCCAGTTGGCAGCAGCGGAAACCTACACGACACGGTCGCTGGAAGCAGCGCACGAATACGCTCTGGCGCAGGTCGGGCAGTTCAGCGGTAACTACAACGATGCCATCGATCATTCGTTGAAAGCGCTAAGCTTCGATCCCGAACTCGGCCGCGCCTATGTTGTGCTGGCAGTGGTTTACAACAACATGAAGCAACCGCAGCAGGCCGAGAAGTACTTTAAGCTCGCGCTATCCAAGATCGACCACATGAGCGAGCGCGAGAAATACAGAACTCGCGGCTCCTACTATCTTGTGGCACGGGAACCGGATAAGGCGCTTGAAGAGTTGCAGCAGTTGGTTGCCCGCTATCCCGCCGACAACACTGGAGTGGCCAACCTGGCGCTCGCGTATTTTTATCGCCGCGACATGGCACGCGCACTACAAGAAGGCACGCGGGCCATTCAGATCTATCCCCAGAATACGATTCAGAGAAACAATGTGGGACTCTACGCAATGTATGCCGGGGATTTTGATGCCGCCATCCGAGAGCAACTCACTGTTATCCAGATGAACCCTACTCTCGTACTCGGATACGTCGGCACAGCACTGTCTCAATTGGCGTTGGGGCATCCTGACGAGGCGAGTACCACCTATCATCAGCTTGAAAAACTCGGTCCGGATGGGGTTTCGGTGGCCCAGGCCGGACTGGCGGACACAATGCTCTATCAGGGCCGCACGCAAGATGCGATCAAAACTCTCGTGCCTGGGATCGACGGCGATACTGCCAACAAGAACCCGGACGGCACAGCTGTGAAACTCGCCACCCTTGCGCAGGCAGAATTGCTCGCAGGTAAGCTCGCGGAGGCGGCACGTTCTGCCGAACAGGCATTAGCGGCCAGTCACGAAGTATCAGTTCAGTTCTGGGCGGCGCGCGCTTACATTGGCGCGAACCAGGATGTGAAGGCTATGACAATCGCACATGATCTCGGAAGCCGGCTGGACGCGGATCCCCAGGCGTACGGCAAATTGATCGAGGGAGAGATCCAGTTGA
>CAZILJ010000182.1:0-2824 GCA_964539915.1 uncultured Acidobacteriaceae bacterium
AGTTCAGCTGCGTAGCCTTCGGTGAGGTATTCATCCGTGCCAGGCGCAGCCCGGCGAAGAACGTCATCCAGCGGAGACTTCGTCGGATAGTGCGGGCTCAGCCTAACATCGAGCGGGGAGAAAGAGGGAACCTGGGCAGGAGCGATCGGTCGCGCACGTGAACGAATGAGCGGACTCGCAATCGGAGCAGGAAGAAAGAGAACGGGCGCCCACCCCATCTGTTTCAAGAACAGGCGACGTGACATAGACTGATCTTCGTCGTTTCGATGCGGCATGCCGAAGCGTTCCGTTGGAAAACATCGTCAGTCTATCAACTGGAGTGACGCTTCAACCGGAAGCAGTCCCTGAGGAGCCTCCTAACACGAGTTCGGCGCCGATCTTATACTCACGGCCTTGAGGGTTGTCAGAGTTCGAGAGTTCATGCAGAGCGTCTGCCGCCACTTGGCCGAGAGTCTCGCGATGAACGTCGACCGTGGTGATAGAAGGGTTGCTGTATTCGGCCAAGCGAGTCTTATCGAATCCCGTGACTGAGATGTCCTGGGGCACGCGGCAGCCAGAGTTCAACAGGCCCTTAACCACGCCGACCGCCGTGAGGTCATTTACTGCCACCACTGCAGTGGGCCGGGAAGAGAGCTTCGCGATGCTAATGCCCGCGGCAAGGCCACCTTCGAAACGCAGATCGCCGGGCAACACCGGTCCAGGTTCGAGTCCTAACTCCCGCATGGATTTTTCATACGCTTCCAATCGCACGATGTTGGACTTAAGACCGGGCCTGCCAGCGACGAATGCGATGCGCCGATGTCCCTCTGCGTAAAGGTACTGAACGATTTGATGTACACCGGAGAAATAATCGATCCGCAAGTTGCTCATGTATTTTCGGACGGGCGCAAGATCGAGAAATGTAACTGCGATTCTTCTTCGGGCGAGTTGATGGATGAGCTTGATGCTGATTTCAGAGGTCATGACCGCCACCCCGCGGACCTTGTGCTCCATCATGCGCTCAGCGGCTTCTCGAGTCCGGCGGGGGTCGTAATTGGTATCGCTGAGGATCACGTCGTAGCCGAGTTGCCTCGCCCGTGTCTCAAAACCCTTCACTACCTCCGGAAAGAACGGGTTCTCGATATCGGAGATGATGATTCCAAGCGTGCGGTGATCGCGCGAGGCGAGGTGGCGCGCATGAACATCAGGAATGTATCCCATGCGCCTCACGGCCCCGAGGACCAGTCGCCGTGTTTCCTGTCCGACCTTGCCTGTCTGGTTGAGAACGTTCGAGACGGTGGCTGTGGAGACGCCTGTGGCCTTCGCAACATCACGAATAGTTACGGTCATGTTTGGCGGTACTCGGCCAGCTAAAGACGCAAGCTTATGTCGGGGCGCGGAAAGTCCGCACCGCGAGCAGGGACAGCGCGGAGTGTAAATCAAGAAAAAAATCTTGACAACGCGCCCGGCAGCGTGATATTTCGGACCACTAGTATTTTTAGGTTAAGCGTTTAATTCGTGTCGCATGCGTAGGCACTTAACCAACGAAATATCTTTCCGCAATCTGGGGAACCAGTTCTGAGCAGTTTCGTGAAATAGCTTGCCAGGAAGCAAGCCAGTGAGGCTCAAAGGAGAGCTCATGAACCGATACGGATTCGCCTCGGCCGTCCGCCCCATATTGGCCGTTCTGTTCCTGACTGCTATAGGCGTCACCTCGCTGCGAGCGCAAGTCGACACCGGTTCCATCACTGGGACGGTTACCGACCCCTCAGGCGCAGTCGTCAGCGGAGCCAGAGTCACCCTCACGAACGAAGGTACGGGCACGAGCCTGTCCACGACAACAGGAGCGGATGGAGTTTACGAGTTTAGCCCGGTCAGGATTGGTTCCTACAAGCTGGATCTTTCCGCCGGAGGGTTTAAGAAAGAGATCCAAACGCACGTGGTCGTAGACGTGAGCGCGCGCGTGCCGGCAAACTTTAAACTCCAGCCCGGCGCTGTTAGCGAAACCGTGGAGGTCACATCGGCCGCTCCTGTGCTTCAGAGCCAGGATGCTTCGGTCGGCCAGGTGATCGACCAGCGCAGCGTGAATGACCTTCCTCTGAACGGCCGGAATTTTACATTTCTTGCGCAACTTGCCGCGGGCGTGAACACGCCTCAGGCAGACACGCGGGGCAACGCCGGAAGCGGCGCCTTTACTGCCAACGGCAACCGGCCGGCGCAGAACAATTACATGCTCGACGGTATCGATAACAATTCGGATACTGTCGACTTCCTCAACGGCACCAATTTTGTCGTTCTGCCCCCCGTCGATGCAATTCAGGAATTCAAAGTCCAGACTTCGGACTTCAGCGCGGAATACGGACGTTCAGGAGCAGCCGTCCTGAATGCCACTATCAAGTCGGGCACCAACCAGTTTCATGGAGCTGCATGGGAGTTTTTCCGCAACGACAAACTCGACGCCCCGGATTATTTTGAAGACGCCGGCCGCGTACCCAAGGGTGAGCTTCGCCAGAATCAGTTTGGAGGAATGATCGGCGGTCCGGTTCTCACGAACAAAATCTTTTTCTTTGCCGATTATGAAGGACTGCGGAGGATTCAGGGAACGATTCTGACCGGCTCGGTACCCACCGCCGCGGAGCGCAGCAGTGGCTATACCGATTTCACCGACCTAATCGCCTTGCAGTCCAGTTCGGGCACATTAACTGATCAGTTAGGCCGAACGATGCCCTACGGCACCATTCTGGATCCCGCAACTACTCGGGAAACAACTCCTACCTCGGGAATCTTTGTCCGCGACCCCTTTGGTACGTGCCCCGCAAGCACCACCAACTTCACACTTGCCGCG
>CAZILJ010000183.1:0-2808 GCA_964539915.1 uncultured Acidobacteriaceae bacterium
TTAGAGGTCAAATTCATGACAACAAAAGACTTACCGTGTTTTTCGTGACCTTTGTATACACCGCTCCGCCTTGACCATGGTCTGGTTTGCTTGATCGAAAGAGCAAGGTCAGATGTCACAACCAGGGTGTGGAAATGCGGACCGCGCGGTAGCTTTGATTTTTTCCGTCATATACTTCTCCTACTTCGTGCACGCACTCTGATACCAAGAAGCGGGGAATGGAATGGCAGGGGCTTATGGAGAGATTAACTCGAGGGTCGATTTTCAGCGCGTCCTTCGGGAGGCGACGGACTTTGTGCGACCTGTGTTGGCGCGTACCCCGGACAATCCGATCATGAAGCAGATCCTGAAAGAGCTGGACGCGATGAAACGATGGTCAGAGAACGGGCGCACGCCGACTGAGGGTGAACGGAAGCGGATTAACGTGGGTCTCATTGCCGCCCGCGAGCTTTCCGAGACGACCGGTGAAGTAAACAAATTTGCCGAAAAATTGTCGTCGCTGAATAATTACTTCGAAGACTGGCCCACGGACGAACAGGCCGCCAGCGACACGGATGACGATGACGATGACGATGATGACAATGAAGAATGCAATGCGAACGGCACGATGTCCACGAGCGGACGATGGCAACCGAATCCGGACACAAGCGGTGGCTCCGCGTTGCTGGTCGGAAGCGATCGGCGGGGTGGAATCCACCCGGCGCTAGTCGGCGTCGCCATCGACCTGGTTAGAGTCTCTGGGTTGGGGCGCCTGATGCGAAGTACGCCGTACGGCAGCGATGCCCTCGATGTGGCGAGCTTCGCGATCGTGGCCATTTTGCTGATGGGGGTGGCCGGGCTCGCCTCCTGTTGCCCGCCCGTCGCTCGGCCCGTGTCGATCCGATGGTCGCGCTGCGGCCGGAATAATCCCCCAACGCGAGGGGAACGTTTTCCGGTACCTTTTTCATCGATCCGGGTCTTGCACATCGCCGGGCATGGCGTCGCAGGCCAAAGTCTGCCGATCACCTCTGCCGGAAACACACGTCCAATAGGGGATGCACTTAACCACAAAGCGAGGATCGCTTGCTCGTGCGAAGATAGACGTCGGACCTCAGAGCCGCCCGGAGCACATGCAAACGTCGACGCTTCGCAGAGTCTTCAAAGCATTTCAATATCGAGATTTTCGTCTGATGTGGTTTGGGGCCTGTACCTCGAGTATTGGCACCTGGATGCAGATCGTCGCCCAGGGCTGGTTGATCTACCGGCTGAGCCATTCGGCTTTTTTGCTGGCCCTGGACCAGTTTCTGGGCGGTATTCCCATCTTCCTTTTCTCTTTGATCGGGGGTGTCGTGGCGGACCGCGCTGAGCGGCGCAAGATCCTGCTGATATCGCAATATGTGCAAATGGCCAGCGCCGGCCTGCTCACCGTGCTTGTGGCCGCCGGCTGGGTGCAGGTCTGGCACATTTTGTGCCTGTCGTTTGTTTCCGGGCTGGCACAAGCGTTTGGGGGGCCGGCGTACCAGGCGCTGATTCCGACGCTGGTCGATCGCGAGGACATGCCGAATGCGATCGCGCTCAACTCGATCCAGTTCAACATGGCGGTAACGATTGGTCCGGCGCTGGCGGGACAGGCTTTAGCCAAATTGGGCGAGAAATGGTGCTTTGGGTTGAATGCGGTTTCATTTCTTGCGCCGATTGTCTCGCTCTCAATGATCACGGCGAAATATCTGCCGACAACAACCACCGAGTCGATCTTCGGCAGCCTGAAACAGGGCATCAAGTTCGTTCGCAAGCAGGGCTCGATGGAGGCACTGACGATTCTGGCGTTTTGCATGACGGCGTTGAGCATGCCGATGCGGACCTATATTCCGGTGTTCGTCAAAGACATTTTTCACCGCGGACCGGAGACGTATGGGAATCTGCTTTCCCTGATGGGAGTGGGGTCGATTTGCGGATCGCTGGCCGTGGCGGGGATCGGCAACATCAAGAATAAGGGACGGTTCGCGCTGACGATGTTGGTATGCCTGGGCCTGGCGATTGCGGGATTCTCAGTCTCGAAAAAGTTGCCACTAAGTTACGCCATGCTGGTTCTAGTGGGCGCTTCGATGATGGCGGTGTTCGCCACGGTGACGTCGCTGGTGCAATTGATCACCACCAACGAAATGCGCGGGCGGGTGATGAGCGTGTACAACTGCGCGTTCCGCGGCGGGATGCCGATGGGGAATCTGGTGTCGGGATGGCTGGTTCCGATGTTTACGGCGCCGGTGGTGCTGGGCGTAAACGGTCTCCTGCTGGTTCTTGTGGCTCTTTACTTTTTGCTGGTACAGCGGCGAGTGGCAGCGCTGTAACGCGGAGCCCGCTCAGCCCGCAAATGCATGCCAGCAAAACCTACGCCGTCGCGCTGTCGCCTGACGGCTGTATCTGGTCTGAGAAGCCTGCGCCAAGGTCAGTCCTGATCCCCAGCGCGGCCGCATCGCGAGCGATCATATCGCCCTGGCGAAATAAATCTGCCGAGTTTGTATCCGTACAGGCTCAGGTAGAGGTCCTGCATGCTTTGCCCACGCCCGTCCCGGTTGGGATTCCATTCAAGGCTTGGCGTGACAGGGTGACGGTTGGATCTGGACTCAGGCGAACAGTGTCCAATGCCCGGAAGAATTTGGTGACATCGTCAACGCAATGTCTGATGGAGGCCGTAGCCCATGTCGACAGCCGTCATGAAATGTCCAACCTGATTCCGGCTGGATGGATGCGGGTCCTGAAAGGCCTGCCGAACCCCCCCGGTCCTCGGCATCCGCTGAAGGTTTTGACGAAGTGTGTGATGCCCCCGTG
>CAZILJ010000184.1:0-2312 GCA_964539915.1 uncultured Acidobacteriaceae bacterium
GAGCCTGGGTTCACGTCGATGGAGCGTTTGGATTATGGGGCGCCGTTTCACCGTTCTACGCTCCTCTGCTCGATGGCGTCAGTGGGGCTGATTCGTGGGCAATCGACTGCCACAAGTGGCTGAATGTTCCTTACGATTCGGGGATGGTGGCGGTGAGGCAACCTGAGCATCTGCGGCGAGCACTGTCGGCGGGAAACGCCGCCTACCTGACGCAGAGTTCCGGACGCGAACCCTGGCAGTACACGCCCGACTCCTCGCGCCGCGCACGAGGAATTGAGTTGTGGGCAGCGATGCGGTCGCTCGGGCGAAGCGGCTTGCGGGAGATGATCGAGCGCAACTGCCGGCAAGCCAAACAGTTTGCCGACGGCCTGCGCGCCGCCGGTTTCAGCGTGCTCAACGAAGTGGTTCTGAATCAGGTGCTGGTCTCATTCGGCCCTCCGGAAGAGACCCGGCGCGTCATCGCGGCTCTTCAGGCTGACGGTACCTGCTGGTTCGGCGGCACCGTCTGGAAGGGACATACAGCCATGCGAATTTCGGTTTCCTGCTGGGCTACAACCGATGACGATATCGAGCGCAGCATTTCCGCCATCGTGGGGATCGCGAAAGCTGGGAAGAATTGCTAGTCAGTGTGCCCCAGCAGGAACCCAATCAGCTTTCCGCCGCATCTGATAAGCAGCGGCCTCCGGGGACGCGGTTACCAAGGTGACAATGTCGGTTCGGGGCAGTCGAAGGAGTGGTATACTGTTTCAATTCAGTACGATAGCTGGGGTGGAAGTAAGCCCTCAACGAAGGAATTTCAGATGGCACGTAGTTCACGCCGATCGCTCTTTCTGGTAGTTTTTTTCCTGCTTGCCTGCGGATTCCTGGGAATTCTGTTTGCCCAGCGGTCCGGTCAGCAGTCGTCGATGACTGGTGATTCCGAGGTCAAGGACAGCCTGAAGCAGTTCACCGACGTCTACGCGCTCGTCGAGGACAACTACGCCGAGCCAGTGAACGCAGACAAGGCCATCTATAACGGGGCCATCCCCGGCATGTTGCACGCACTCGATCCGCACTCCAACTTCTTCGATCCCAAATCCTACGCGCTGATGCGCGAGGACCAGCGCGGCAAGTACTACGGCGTGGGCATGACCGTGGGTCCGCGCAACAACAAAGTGATCGTGATCTATCCTTTCACCGGCACGCCCGCCTACAAGGCCGGGATTCATCCTGGGGACGTGATCATTGCCGTGGACGGCAAAACGACCGAAAACATGAGTACGGGCGATGTGGCCGACCTGCTGAAGGGGCCCAAGGGAACGACCGTACACATCAGCATCTCGCGCGAGGGCGTGGAGAAGCCGATGGAGTTCACCTTGGTTCGCGACGAGATTCCGCGCTACAGCGTAGATGTTCATTTCGTGATCAAGCCGGGCGTGGGATACATGCACGTCAACGGTTTCAATGAGACCACGGAGCATGAAGTTTCGGATGCGCTCGATTCGTTCGGTGATGTGAAGGGGTTAATCCTCGACTTGCGCTCCAATCCGGGCGGCTTGCTCAGCGAAGGCGTGGGCGTTGCAGACAAATTCCTGAAAAAGGGTCAGCTCATCGTCTCTCACCATGGACGCGCCTCGGCCGAGAAGCGTTACGTGGCTCAGCACGGCAATGGCGGTAAGGATTACCCGATTGTTGTTCTGGTGAATCGTCAGACAGCGTCAGCGGCGGAGATTGTTTCCGGGGCCATTCAGGATCACGACCGCGGCTTAATCGCGGGCGAGGTGACATTCGGAAAGGGCTTGGTACAGACTGTATATCCGCTCTCGGAGAATACTGGACTGGCGCTCACCACGGCTCATTACTACACACCGAGCGGACGTTTGATCCAGCGAGACTACTCCAACATTTCGCTCTACGACTACTATTACAATCGCGATAGCACCGAGAGTTCCAACACCGCCAATCGTGAAGTGAAGCTCACCGACAGCGGGCGAACAGTTTACGGCGGGGGCGGCATTACACCTGACGTCAACATTCCTGCGGCGAAGAGCAACCACTTCGAGGACACGCTGCTGCAGCACTACGCGTTCTTCAACTTCGCCAAACACTATGTAGTGACGCATCATCCGACGAAGAGCTTCGAAGTGGATGACACGGTATTGGCAGAGTTCCGCAAATTCATGGACGACGAGAAGGTTCCCTACACCGAAGCCGATTTGCTGGCCAACAATGATTGGGTCCGCTCGGGGATTAAGAGCGAGATCTTCGTCGATGCATTCGGACAAGAAGAAGGGCTGAAAGTGCGGGCGGAAACCGATCCCGAGGTGACCAAG
>CAZILJ010000185.1:0-4114 GCA_964539915.1 uncultured Acidobacteriaceae bacterium
ATCTGAATGGTGGCCGGAATTTTGGAAAAATCGAATCGTTTACGGAAGGCATTTTTCATCGTCAGAAACTCCCAATCTCACGCGCAACCGAAGGTCGCGCCTAAACCGCGGAATGTGGGGCGCTTATCGCGCCGCGGGACCTACGTATAGAACCGGGACAACCTGGAACCTAAAAGACAACGGGGCGCCCGCGGGGACAGTCGTTCCCGCAGACGCCACTCAAGGCGTTTCGCCCATCTTGATGTGAATTCTTTCGCGCCAGTTCCTCGGCCTGTTTTCCGCCCCGCCTGCCCGCGGAGCAGCTTGGCAAAACCTTCCCTCGTGAGGCTCGCTCACGCTTGAGTGAAGCCCAGGGAAGTGACGTTGATATAGATGCTAACATCGCTTCCCAAGGTTCACAAGTAGAGAACGTGCAGCATTAACGATATTGCACCAGTTGCGGTGCTTTTGGCTCGTTATTTCACTTCGACAACGGCACCGGCGTCGGTGAACTTTTTCTTGATGGTCTCCGCCTCTTCCTTGGAGACGCCCTCTTTCACATTCTTGGGGGCTCCGTCGACCAGTTCCTTGGCTTCTTTCAAACCCAGGCTGGTGACTTCGCGGACGGCCTTGATCACGTTGATCTTGTTGGCGCCCACTTCTTTCAGGACGACGGTGAACTCGGTCTTCTCTTCCGCCGGGGCTGCCGCCGCTGCGCCGCCACCGCCAGCCATCATGACCGGGGCCGCTGCCGCCGCCGATACGCCGAGGCGCTCCTCGAGCTTCTTCACGAGCTGCGCCGCGTCAAGCAGCGACAACCCTACGATTGATTCCTCTAACTGTTGCAGATCCGCCATATTATTTCTCCACTTGGTATCAGTTTTGTTATTTCGTTACCCGCAGGCCAGGGTTCCAGTGCGACCAGGTCCTTTTCCGTCGCGCCAGACAACGCAATCGGATGAACCGCGCAACCCCTGACTTGCTGATAACCAAATCTCTTCGGAACAGCTCGCGCCATCCAGAACCTGTCCGGCTCTCCGTCACCGCCGGCAAAAAGCGAGTCGAGCTTCGCCCGACCGGACGGGCAAGGGCGCCCGTCCCCACACAAGCATCTACGCCTCTTTGAACTTCTTTTGCTGCACCCCTTGATCCACCACCACCGCCAGATTGCGGCCCACTGCGTTCATCACCGTGACCAAACGCTGTGCGGGCGAACTGATCAGGAACAGCAGCTTGGAATAGAGCTCTTCCTTTGACGGCATGGTGGCCAGCGCTTCGATCTCTTTGATCGTGACCACGCGTCCTTCCACAACGCCCGCTTTGAAGGTGAACTCCGGCATGTCCTTGGCGTACTTGGTCAACGCCTTGGCCATCGCTACCGGATCCCCGGAGGTGTAGGCAATCGACGTAACGCCTGCCAGATCCTTCAGAGCCCCTTCGACCTTGGTGCCCTTCGCCGCACGCTCCGCCAAGGTATTCTTGACCACCTGATACTTCGCGCCGGCGCCGCGCAATGCTTTGCGCAGTTCATAGTCCTGGGGCACCGTCATCTTGGTGTAGGTCGCCACCACCACGTTCGAGACACTGTTCAGCTCTTTCGTCAGCTTCTCGACCTGCTCCGTCTTCTTCGCTTTCGTAACCGCCATAGTCCCATCCCTCGTAATGATCTCGTGCAGGGACAGCCGAAGCGGCTGTCCTGCCGCTTGGCTTAAGCCTTCGCTGCCGCTTCAATGGGGGCCACATCCAACAGAATGCCCGGCCCCATGGTCGAGCTCAACGTGCAGCCCTTGATGTACTTTCCTTTGGCCACCGACGGCTTCGCCTTGATCACGCTGGTGATCAGCGCGGTCGCGTTCTCAATTAACTTGTCGGGCGAGAACGAAATCTTGCCGACTGGGCAGTGAACGAGCGCCGTTTTGTCGGTCCGGAACTCGACCTTGCCGGCCTTCACTTCCTGCACAGCTTTGGCCACGTCGAAGGTGACCGTACCCGTTTTCGGGTTCGGCATCAGGCCCTTCGGACCGAGAATCTTACCCAGGCGTCCGACGGATTTCATGACGTCGGGTGTGGCGATCAATGCGTCGAAGTCGGTCCAGTTTTCCTTGGTAATCTTCTCGACCATCTCTTCGCCACCTGCGAAATCGGCACCTGCAGCTTCGGCTTCTTTAATCTTGTCGCCAGTCGCAATCACTAGAACCTTTTTCGACCTGCCCAGCCCGTGCGGCAGCACGACAGTGCCGCGCACCATCTGGTCGGCATGCTTGGGATCGACACCCAACCGCAACGTGAGTTCGACGGTCTCGTCGAATTTTGCAAACTTCACTTTCTGCAGGAGAGGAACCGCGTCCTGCAGAATGTAGGGGCGCTTCTCGATTGCTGAGTGCGCCTTGGCGATGTTTTTTCCTTCTTTTTTCATGCTCTTCCTTGTCTCCCACCGCCGATCGTCGATTCCGATCGGCCGTGGTGATTTCGACTACTGTTTGGGGCGCGCGGACCTCAGGGGCTAAAGCCCCGTTCAAAATGGACGTCTCTGCGGCACGATTGAAGTCGCGCCCTACCCCACTACCTCGATGCCCATGGACCGGGCTGTGCCGCGAATACTCTTGATCGCGGTTTCGACCGAAGCGGCGTTCAAGTCAGGCATCTTCTGCTTGGCAATGTCCTCGACCTGCTTGGCCGTCACTTTGCCGACTTTGTCTTTGTTCGGCGTGCCTGACCCCTTGGCGATGCCGGCAGCGCGCTTCAACAGGATCGACGCGGGTGGCGTTTTGGTGATGAAAGTGAACGAGCGGTCGCTGTATACCGACACCACCACCGGGATGATCAGCCCCTCCATCTCTTTCTGGTTGGTCCTGGCATTGAACTGTTTGCAGAACTCCATGATGTTGATCTGTGCCTGGCCGAGTGCCGGGCCCACCGGGGGTGCCGGAGTCGCCTTGCCAGCGGCGATCTGCAGCTTCACATAACCTGTAACTTTCTTTGCCATGATCTCTTTCCGTCAGCAGCGTGAGTCTAGGATTTTCGGCTCACGATCGTTTGACTTCTCATTTCTCGAAACTCACTTCTTTCGATGCCCTCAGGGGCGAAAGCCGGGTTTCGTGCGGGCCTTGAGGGCACGGCTAAAGACGCGCCCTTCCACAAAAACCTCTCCTCCAAAAAACGTCTGATCCAAAAACCGACCGATCCGAACCGTGCTACCGAAAACCGCCGTGCGCAGAACCGTTATGCGACCTTCTCCACCTGATTAAACTCGAGTTCCACCGGGGTAGATCGGCCAAAAATTGTGACCATCACCTTGAGGGTCTCGCGATCTTCGTTCACTTCGTCGACAATGCCCGTGAAACTGGCGAACGGCCCCTCGCTGATGCGGACCGATTCATTCTTCTCGAACTTCACCTTGAGCTTTGGCTTCTCGCGGCTGTCAGCAACTTTGTAAACGATGTGTTGAACTTCTTCTTCGGAGAGCGGGGTTGGCTGCTGGCCCGTACCCACGAACCCGGTCACACGCGGCGTGGACTTGACCACGTGCCAGACGTGATCGTCCATGTCCATTTCAACCAGCACGTAGCCGGGATAGAACATCCGTTCCGAGGTGTACTTCTTGCCGCCGCGCACTTCGGTGACCGACTCGGTGGGGATCAGCACCTTGCCGATCTTGTCCTGCAGCCCAAACGCCGTGACCCGCGACTCGAGGGACTCTTTCACCTTGCGCTCAAACCCCGAGTACGAGTGGATGATGTACCACTTCATGTTCGGATTGCGGGGCGCCTCGGTGGAGGCGGCAGCACCGTCTGCCGCGGCGGTTTGCGGCTCGCCTACGGTGCTGGCTGCCGCTTCGTTTTTTTCTTGGTCCTGCATCATTAAGGTGCTTCTTCCCGGCCAGCCGTTAGCGAACCTTGAAATAGTTGAACAGCGCGGTTACGCCATGTTGAATAATGAAGTCGATCACGAAGAAGTACAGCGCAAAAATAGCAACCGTGATCACAACTACGGTCGTCGTCGCCCGAACTTCCTTCCACGACGGCGCAGTCACCTTGCGCATTTCGGTGCGTACGTCGTTGTAGAAGGTTCTGGTGCGTTCCGGCCAGGCCTTTACCGTCGCTACGAGTGCGTTTTGTTCCGTCATGGTCGCCAT
>CAZILJ010000186.1:0-4126 GCA_964539915.1 uncultured Acidobacteriaceae bacterium
CGGCAGCGCGGCGTGAAAATTGTCGAGCCTGGCGCCGGCTATCTGGCTTGCGGAATGACCGGTCCGGGGCGGCTCGCAGAAAACGAAGCCATCGTTACGGCGGTGATGGAGGCGCTTGGCGCGTCTCAGGATTTTAGTGGTGAGACCGTGCTGATCACCGCCGGCCCGACCCGCGAGAAGATCGATCCCGTTCGGTATCTTACGAACCGATCGAGTGGGCGCATGGGCTATGCTCTTGCCGAAGCCGCGCTGCGCCGCGGCGGGCGCGTTCTTCTGGTGAGTGGGCCGACCGCGCTCACCTCACGCGGCGCCGCCGAATTGACTCGAGTCGAGTCGACCGAAGAAATGCGGGACGCCGTGCTCAAACTGCTTCCCCGGGCGAGCGTCGTGATCAAAACCGCCGCGGTTTCTGACTATAGGCCGAAGGCAGAGGCGGGCCAGAAGATGAAGCGCAAGGGAGCGATGACGCTCGAACTTGAGGCCACGCCTGATATTCTGAAAGAACTCTCGCTCAAGAAAGAAGCACAGATCGTTGTCGGCTTCGCCGCCGAAACGGAAAATGTTCTCGAGAATGCGCGTCAAAAATTGGTATCGAAGAATCTTGACGCCATCGTCGTCAACGATGTTTCCCGCGAAGGTGTAGGTTTTGATTCGGACCGAAACGCTGTCACCATCCTCACCCGCGACGACGTCGTGGAGGTTCCCGAAACCACGAAGTGGGAGGTTGCCCAGCGTGTCCTCGACCAAGTGGTGCGCCTGCGCCAGCACCGCAAGTCACTCGTGAAAGCTTGAGTCGCGAAGCCTGATTGGTCTCGTTCTTGGTCATTCCCAGTCCCCCAACCCTTGTCATTCCGAGCGAAGTCGAGGAACCTGCTTTCCGAGCCACCGCCCGAGAACACGTCCTTCCGCCCCTCGATTACAATCTAGAAGCCGATGCCTCACACTCTTGATCCTGACCTGCGCCGAGCTCTAGCCGAGCGTGTGCGCTACTGCCAAGAGATGGGCATCTTCGATTTTTATCGGCGCGAACCGCGCGTCTCCGGACCCCCTTCATTCGTTGCTGAAGTTGAGGATCAGGCGTCCACATCTCAGGATTTGCGAGAGGAAATGGCAAAAAAGTCCGCTGTAATGGCAAAGGTCGCCGATGGAAGCATTCTCAGGGTGCTGGCTCCGCATGCGGAACAGAACGTTAACGATCCCGTCGCCGCGCTAAAACTTATTCGTGAAGACTTAGGCGATTGCACGCGATGCAAACTGCACAAGCAGGGCCGGAAGCAAATTGTCTTTGGTGTAGGCAATCCGCACGCGGAATTGATGTTCGTGGGCGAAGGCCCTGGCGCCGACGAAGACACGCAGGGCGAGCCCTTTGTGGGGCGCGCTGGGCAGTTATTGAACAACATGATCAAAGCGATGGGCATCCGCCGCGAAGACGTCTACATTGCGAACATCGTGAAATGCCGTCCGCCGGGCAATCGCACGCCGGAGCGCGACGAGTGCGAAACCTGCTCGCCGTTTCTCATGCGGCAGATCGCCGTGGTGAAGCCCAAAGTCATCGTCGCCCTGGGAGCGGTCGCCGCGAAAAATCTGCTCGCCATGAACGCATCCATGTCCGAGCTGCGCGGCCGCTTTTACGACTTCATGCCCGTGGGTGCGCAAAGCAGCGACCCTTCCTGGCAGGGAACGAAGCTTGCTGTGACCTATCATCCTGCGTTCCTTCTCCGTGATCCGCGCCAGAAGGGCGAGGCCTGGAAAGACCTGCAGATGGTCATGAAGTATCTGGGTCTTCAGCCCCCACAGAAAGCCGCGGAATAGCTGGTCCCTATTCCTCAGTAATCATTGTCGCTGCTATTCTCTGAGATCAATGCCCGAATTCTGTGACGTCGCAGTGCCCGTGCCGCTGGACATGGTCTTCACCTACCGTGTTGCCGTGGACGCTACCCCCGTGGTCGGCGGACGAGTGCTGATTCCGTTTCGGCAGCAGCGCATGGCAGGCATCGTCGTCGAACTGCACGACCGAGAACCTTCCGTTACCACAAAGAGTATTCTGAGCGTGCTCGACATGACGCCAGTCCTCGGCGAGCAGTTGCTGCAACTGGGCCGTTGGATTGCCGACTATTACCTGGCTCCGCTCGGAGAAGTATTTCGGACCATGCTGCCGTTGAACGCTGAGTTCAAGCGTTCCATCGGGTATCGCCTTATTGCAGCGGGCCAAATGGCTCTGCATCAGGCTGGTGTTTCAGGATCATCCGCGCGTTCGCGACGTAGTCCAGAGGAGCAAGCCGCCGAGTTCCGCGTCCTCGACTATCTGGCCGGAAGCGAATCGGAAGAGCCGTCGGGCTCCACTCTTGTCCGAGAACAAACGCTGCTCTCCGCCACACGCGTGTCCAGAGCCGTGCTCGCCGGAATGGTTCGTAAGAAATGGCTGGCGCGCGAGGATGTTTCTGCACCTCAGGATGCTACGCGCACGATAAAAATCGCCGTGTTGAAGTCCGCCGAAGGCAAGCTGAACGACAACCAACGCGAGATTGTCGATACGCTGGTTGCTTCCGGCGGCAGAGTTCCGACAGCGGCGTTGCAGTCGCTCGAGGTTCCGCGAACGACTCTGGGGTCGCTCGTCAAACGCGGACTGGTCGAGATACTCGAACAACCCGCGGACTTCACCGTCTCGCACTCCAAACCTCGGCCATCTCTCTTCGATTTCGATTTGAACCTCGCGCAGCAGTCCGCGCTCGCCCGAGTGCGCGAAGGAGTTAGAGCGTGCAAGTTTTCAGGCATGTTGTTGCACGGTGTCACCGGTTCGGGCAAGACCGCAGTGTATCTGGCCGCCATGCGCGGAGTGCTCGAAGCCGGACGCTCTGCCATCCTGCTGGTCCCGGAAATTGGTTTGACGCCTGCCGTCGCGGCCGACCTGCATCAGATCTTCGGCGATGAAGTTGCCATCCTGCACTCGGCTCTCTCCGATCGCGAACGCGCCGAGCAGTGGCATCGCATCAAACGTGGCGATGCGCGAATGGTGGTGGGAACGAGGTCGGCGGTCTTCGCCCCGGTGACCGACCTCGCGCTGATCATCGTCGATGAGGAGCACGATTCCTCCTATAAGCAGGAAGAAACTCCGCGTTACCACGCTCGTGACATTGCCGTAGTGCGCGCGAAGATGGCCAATGCGGTTGTCGTACTCGGTTCGGCAACTCCTTCGCTGGAATCGTATTTCAATGCGAAGAAGAACAAGTATGCGCTGGTCGAGTTGCCCGATCGCGTGGAACAGAGGCCGCTGCCGGAAGTCGAAATCATCGACATGCGCCAGGAGTTCCAGGAAACCGGCAGCGAGCAGGTGATTTCGCGCAAACTCACCGCCGAGATCAAGGATCGGCTCGACCGCAAAGAGCAGGTCATGGTGTTGCTCAACCGCCGCGGATATTCACCGGTCGTGCTCTGCCGAACCTGCGGCAAGAAGCTCGAATGCCAGAACTGTGCCATTGCGGTTACGCATCACAAGCGCGAGCACAAAATGGTCTGCCACTATTGCGGCTATACCGCACCCGTGCCGACAGCTTGTGTTCACTGCGGCAGCGAGTATGTGTATTTTCTCGGGACCGGATCAGAGAAACTGGAAGAGTTGCTGCACGGCATGTTCCCGCAGGCGCGCATCGCCCGTCTCGATCGCGACACGGTTCGCAGTCATGAAGACTTCGAGCGAGCGCTGAACGCTCTGAACGAAGGGGAACTCGATCTTCTCGTGGGCACGCAGATGATCGCCAAAGGCCACGACATTCACGGCGTAACGCTCGTGGGCGTGGTTGGGGCCGACGTGGCGCTCGGTTTGCCGGACTTCCGCGCTGCCGAGCGGACGTTTCAATTGTTGACCCAGGTTGCCGGACGCGCTGGCCGCGGCCAAACTCCCGGCAAGGTTGTTCTGCAGACGTACTTTCAGGATCACTACGCCGTGCAGTATGCCGCACGCCACGACTTCATCGGCTTCTACGAGAAGGAGTTGCAATTCCGCAGCTGGATGCACTATCCGCCATATTCGGCGCTGGCGAACGTGCTGGTGCGCAGCGACAAGCTCGATGATGCCCTGCAATGGTCGGGAACGTTGGGAAAGTGGTTCGACGCGACTCGCCATGAA
>CAZILJ010000187.1:0-2376 GCA_964539915.1 uncultured Acidobacteriaceae bacterium
TGGCTGACCGACGATGCGTGGTTCGAGCGCACTGATGTAGGCGGAGATATCGGGCAATTCTGGCATGAATACCAGCTTGCACGTCGTAGCCGCTGTTTGGCAACGGCGCGGAAGCTGACGGGAACGCAAGCGCAACGCGCCGAGCCCGGCGCTAGTTGAAGTCGACCTTCTCGAATCCCAAGCCCTGCAATAGACTCGTGATCGTCGAAACTCCATTCTGCTGGGCGGTCCGCAAGATGCCTTCGGCCATGGCGGATTCTTCCAGCTGACGTTCTGCCTCCTGGCGCACCTGGGTTTCCAAGTTTGGGTCGGCGGGTACCAGGAGCCCGGTTTGCCGCGAATAGACCCGGGTCTTACCGCTGTCGATTCGAGTGCTGAACACCTGGGGCGCAGGAAGATGCAAGTGAACCTGTTTGCCGTCTAGTTTGACATCCCCCGGTTTGAGGCTCGAAAAATCAATTCCGGCGACAACTTCGCCGTGCACCAGCATCAGCAGGCGATCTCCCGCCAGAAAATTTGGAAAGATGACGCTTTCTTTCGAGCCGGACACCAGCTTGTCCATGGTGTAAACCACCGTCTCCAGCCGCTGCAGACGCTGAATGCGATTCACCACTGTGGGCTGGGTTACATCGATCGTGAGGGCTCTGCCGGTGACCGCCGCCCAAACATGACTCAACGCGGCTCGTCCCGAATCTCGAGAGAGCATCAGCCATCCAATCAAGACGACCGCCAGCACGCCGAAAAGCAGTCCCCCAACTAGGGCGCACCCTAACGCAGTGCGGGATCGAATGGATTTTGCAGGTGGGAGTAAGTCAGGATCGTGGGTCATGCAGCAAGGTTATCATTTGGAAAGCGCGAGATACCGCGCCAGGCTCCGGCCAAGGCACTAGGAAGTTCTAAGCGAGGGCTCCTGGGGAGAGAACTAACGCTTCATCATGTGAATCTCGGTGCCGTTCTTGTAGAACTTCACTTCATCCATCAGTTGATTGATGAGAAAGATTCCTCGACCGTGATTGGAGTAGAGATTCTCTCCCACCGTGCAGGTGGGAATCGCCTGGGGATCGAACCCCGGCCCGGGATCGCGCACAATAATGAGAATCCCGCGTTGCTCGTCGCAAGCCACAATGCACTCCACAACTTTGGTGGGGTCTTCCTTCGCACCGTGGACCACTGCATTCGCCAAAGCTTCCTGCAGCGCGAGTTCAATAGCGTCTTCCTTGCCGTCTGCGCACTTCATTTCACGGACTGAAGACATCACCTGAGCCACGACCGGATCCACGGACTTGCGATCGGCCGCGAGCGTGACTCGCACCCGTAAATCAAGTTTTTCTGGATCGAAATCGTACTCCGGGAGGTGAACTTCGGAAGAAGCCTCGGATTCCATTTTGGCTCGCTCGTCCTGTCTCCGGCCGTGGAGCGGCCTATTGCGATTCTAGCGGCACATGCCAAATCCGGCAACGTCACAAGTCGCACAGAACATTACTTTAGCGTTCTGTGGCGCGGTCAACAGAGTATCTGCCCCTTTTGCGTGCCCTGCTCAAAGTTTCTGTGTTCCACCATTCTGTTCTCCAACTGCCTGCGCCAATCCAGTTCTTCGACGAACTGCCGGGAATCCCGCCAGCCCGGTTGTGCTTTGACGTAAAGTTCGAGAAAAACTTTAGTCCCTAACATGCGCTCGATCTGCAAACGGGCCGAAGTACCGATCTTCTTGAGCATCTTGCCGCCCTTGCCCACCAGAATTCCCTTCTGCCCATCGCGCTCGCAATAGATCGTCGCCGCGATCCGGGCCAGTCTCGCGCCTTGCTCGAAATTCTCGACGAGCACTGTAGTCGCATAAGGGATCTCTTCGCTCGTGTTCAGAAGCACCTGCTCGCGAATGATCTCTGCTGCCATGAAGCGTGCCGGTTGGTCTGTGACTTGGTCTGCGGGAAAATACGCCGGACCCGCCGGAAGAGCTGCGATCACCATTTCCAAGAGCTTGTCCAAGCCTTTCCGCTTGAGCGCGGAAATAGGAATCACTTCGCTGAAGTTATAGAGCTTGCGATATTCCTCGATCAAAGGCAGCAGTCTTGCCTTCTCGCGAATCACGTCGACTTTGTTCAGGATTAGGAATGCTTTGGTCTTCGGCCGTCGCAGCAAATCGAGCGCAAACTGGTCGCGGGGGTCGAATTTGCGCGTCACGTCCATGATCACGAGCACAAGGTCGCACCCTTCCAAAGCCTCGCGCACCTCCACCATCATTTTGCGGCCCAGAGAACTGTCCGGCTTGTGCACGCCCGGGGTGTCGACCAGCACAATCTGCCCACCGCCCTTGCCTTTCGCCTTCGGAACGTGAACCACGCCCTGGATGCGGTTCCGCGTGGTTTGCGGCTTGGG
>CAZILJ010000188.1:0-2477 GCA_964539915.1 uncultured Acidobacteriaceae bacterium
ACTTTGAATGCGCCGAGTTTGCCGAAGTGTCTGACGTTGACGTTCTGTGCAGTCAGGGTCTTCTCATGGAGGGTTGCGCCCGTGCGCTGATTGTCGTACTGAGAGGTCGTGACTTGCGCAAAGGCGCTGATGGCAGCAACGGCGAAGGCGATCAGGGCACGGCAGTTGCTTAGCGGTATCATCGAAAACTCCGCTACGGATGGTCCGCTGAGGCCTCCGCGGGCTTGGCGAAAAGTTTGGGATCGACCTGGGGATTGAGTTCGAGCTTTTTCACTTCAGCGTTGCTGGTTTCTTTTCCGTTCTGCTGGTTCTGGTGTTTATAGGGCATGGTGATGCCGTCCGCGGCACGCCAATCGGCAAGATTTGTTTCGCCCTCGAAGGCACCCGTTTGTCCCATCCCTTTATATTTTTCGCGCAGAATGTAGCCCGTTTTCGGATCGATATACCAGCGAACCCAGGGAATAGCTCCGTCGATGTCGAGAACAGCCGCGTCGACGCCACCGATCTTTTCGGTGCCCGCAGCGGTGAATGTGAAAGCTGGATCGTCGGCGTGCTGCGCCACATAGACGAGATCGTGTTGCAGTTGGGAGAGCATTTCGGTCTTTTGCGCGGGGGGCATGCTGCGCGAGCCCATGCCCGCCATCGCCATGAAGGCGGCATCCGGAGACGCTACGATCGTGAGGTTGCCTTGTGGCGTCTGCACGTCGACATGCATGCGGTCAGGAAACGCGAGCCAGACGTCCACCGGAGAAGGCGGCCCACCGGAGTCGCTTTCAGCGATATTGACGTGCATGGTCTTGATGGACTTGAGTTTGGGCAGCCCGCCCATAGCGCCGGCGACTTTGGCCGCGAGTGCCTTTCCTTCAGGATTGGAGGCCGCCGGCTGAGACTTTTCTTCGGCTTGCGCCTGGCCTTTTTCGGCCGGAGGAGGAGGAATGGTGATGTCGATGTTCTTCACCGGACCTAGCGACGAAAGCGGCTTTTCGAATTCCTTCGGGTTTCCGACTACCAGCACGGCCATCTGGTCGCGGTGCAGGTATTTGCTGGCGACGCGATTCACGTCCGCGGCCGCGACTTTCTTCACTTCCTCCTGAAATTTATCCAGCCAGTCGGGAGGATATCCGTAATATTCGTAAGTCATGCGTTCGGCCAGAATTTTATCGGGCGAGTCCAGACGGAAGATGAACGCGTTGAGAATGGCGTCTTTGGCCCGCTGGATTTCGTCGTCAGTGATAGGCTGTTTCGAGAGATTTTCAATGTCTTCCGTTGCAGCCTGAATCGCTTCAATCGTGCTCTGGCTCTTGGTCCCGATCGTGACCTGCAGAATGCCCGGATGGCCAAAATTGGTGCCGATGCCGCCGCCGACGCTATAGGCGAGTCCGCGCTTGGTACGGATGTCGTTGAACAGCCGGGAGGAAAAGCCGCCGCCGAAGGCTTCATTGAAAACGCTGATGGCGTAGTAGTCGGGATTGTCGCGCGTGGTTCCAAGACCGACCATGTGAATGTTGCTCTGGTTCACATCCTCTTTAGACACCAGGTAGTAGGCGGATGGAGCAGGAGAATATTTAAAGTCGATCTTTCTAGGGGCCGCCGGACCCTTCGGCCACGAGTCGAATGCCGCGCGCAGCCTGGCCTCCATCGCAGCGGAATCGAAGTCTCCGCTGACCCCGAGAATAATGTTGTTGGGATGCACGTACTTGCCATGCCAGTCGATAAGGTCTTGGCGCGTCACCGGCGCCACGGTGGCATATTCAGCGACGCGGGCGTACGGATTATTGGGGCCGTAGCCTAACTTCACACTTTCGCGGTGCGCGATTTCGCCCACGTCATCGTTGCGGCGCGAGATTCCGTCGAACTCTTCTTTCTGGGCGATATCGAGTTTGTCGGCGCGGAATTCGGGATTTTGCAGAACATCGACGAACGCCTTGAAAACATCGTCGAGGTCGCCCTTCAGGCACGACCAGCTGATCGTGGTGGAATCGGGTCCGCCGCCGGTTTCAACTTTTGCGGCGCGGACTTCGAGGAAGTCATCCAGTTGATCGCCGGTTTGAGTCTTGGTGCCTCCCGTCCGCCAGACTTCGCCGTACATGTCCACCAGTCCGACCTTGCCCGCAGGTTCGTTGACCGAGCCGCCGCGGATGCGTGCGGTCCCATCGATCAACGGCAGTTCGTGATCCTCCTGAAGGAAGATCACCATTCCGTTCTTGAGTTCAACGCGCTTGGGCTGTGGCGGCTTAAAAGAGGGAAGAGAAGGAATCTGTATTTGTTGCCAGGTATCGGCCTGAGCCGTGGCTTGGGAACGACTTGCGAAGATCGAGGCGACGGCTATGAGCAACATGGCAAGAGATGGTTTCATTGCGCACCTCCCTGATCGGCGCCGTTCGTAGGAGGTTGGTCGCCTCCACCGGGAGCCCCGCCTCCGCCTGTGTTCTCGATCACGCCGATGGTGCGGTTGGTGTCGACGAAGATCTGGTTGG
>CAZILJ010000189.1:0-2498 GCA_964539915.1 uncultured Acidobacteriaceae bacterium
CAAGATAATACCGCAGATCATGGCGGAGAGGGAGTCCGCCAAACATCGGAGCTAAGCAGCTGATTTGTCAATGTTCTTCTGGCCTCGTCGTCCGCTCACCCATACCACGACCCATCCTTGGAGGGCGATTGTAGACGGACAACAGCGGATCATGGCAGTGGCGCGGTCTGGATTGAAGACGCCGCCGTGCTAGGTGATAAGCAGTTTGCAATCCGGGTGGCGAGGCGTCATGGCCTGGAGGGACCTTCAGCTCGATGTTTTCAGAATCTCGCTGAACTGTCGCTGAAAATCTTTTTGCCTTTCCGTGCTGGGAAAGTAGATGACGTGGCCGCGATTGAGTACGTTGAACCCGTCTTTCGTCAGCCGGCGCTCCAGTAGCCGGCAGATGTTCTCCTTCACCAGAGCGATGGGGATCGAGCGATCAGGCAGCATGGCCGCAAGGTCGTCGCGAAGCAGATGGTAATCCCGAGTGACCACCCGGTCGCGATCCTTGCCGTCGACGTTCACCGGCTCGTACGTCGCGTCGACCAGAACCCACCCCCTTTTTTGAAATTCTCGCAGGCCGCTTTCCTTGGAGGTGGGGGCAAAGCGAAGTTGCAGCATCAGTGCCGCAAAAAGCGGTTCGCTGGCAGTGCCCTCTGGGTTGTAAAAATATTTGCCTGAAGACGGAGGAGACTCGGCGACGATCACGAGCTTGACGCTCGGCGGCTCAAACTTGCGCCGGAGAAAAAGATATTCGCTTCGCCGCATTGGCAAAATTTACCTCGACCGGGTCTTTGCCAGCTCGCGCTTAGCGGAGCCAACCCCAATGGGGCAATGGCAGCGCAGCAACCGAGTCGGAGCCTCCGGCAATCCCGGCGCGGTTCAGACCTGACATCATCGATATCGATCCGCGTGCTCCTGACAGTGTGCGCGCACGCGGGCCAACCAATTGTCGTACCAGCACCATTGATCGCCCAGAATCTCCACCCCAAACCCCTTTCCGGGGTTCTTCGCATCAAGTGCCTGCCATAATTCCGTGTGGTGCGAAACGTTGAAGCGCGGGTATCCCTCCTCGCGCATCTTCGCTACGACCTGCTTTGCTCGATATTTCGGCTTTTCGATTTCCTTCAGCAGCACCCGGTTGATTGCCTCCGCCTCCTCGGAGCCCGGCTTTACGAACTCAACTGCAATATCTGCCGCGCCTGCCTTATTCACCACCTTAGGGACAAAAGCCACTCGATAAGCGAACTGTGGATGGGCCTGCTCCTCAGAAGAAAGGCGACCGTGGAACGATTCTATCATACTTTCGATATGAGGTGGCAAGCCGCTCGCTTTCTTCAGGACCGCACGTTGATCGGCGCCGAAGGTGACCAACTGGAGCGCGATTGGCAAACGCTTCTCAAGACTGTATTGCGGTCCGAAGAGCGTTTTGATCACGTCGTTGAAGTCGATGCAGCAAGCCTGCAACTTCGCGCTGACAGAGTCGTCAATCCGACCGGTGGATCGGTGTTCGATTTCATGCCGGAGCTCAAGGACAAATTCCAGATTGTGCTTGATTCCTTTCGAGAACGGACACTGTGCGTGACGAATGCACTTGCCAAGCTCCCAGTATTTCTCCGCACCGCTGGCCGTCTTTTCCACAGTGCCATCGGGTTTGCGGTACCGGTGATTGATCCCTTCTCGCCGGAACCATGCATGAATCAAGCAGGTCCAGGCGATGATCACGGTGACGATGAACAGTTCTGCCCGAAATGTCAGGCCTGCGGCATTGAACGTGTGAACTGCGGCGATCATGGCCTCGCGGGCTTTGATCAGCAGTTCATCACCGCGAAGGCTTAGCCCGGTCTGTGCGTAGACATCCGGCCATGTCGCTAAGAATGCGTCGAGCTCCTCAGGCGTCGCCAGCGGTACGGCCTTATGCTTTGCCTCCGTTCGGATCTCTGAAATTACCCGATGGTTCACCGAACGCGTCGGTCTCGTGAAATAGGCAAGGATATCCTGATCATTGTAGGCGCCGCGCGCGAGCATCGCTTTGACCAGCGCCACCTCCCATCGCTCTAAAGCGTTCCCCCGCTTCCGTTTCCGCAATGCCGTCCCCCTGAGATGATCGTGCGAGGTTCAGCGATCAGGCCTGCCACCCACTGTTAAGAAAAATGTCAAAAAATATATTCCTATCCACACTTAGTACTATACCGCACGCCGGATTGTTTTCCCGACGCTCGCCGGGTAAAGGTCTCCTGTAGCCAGGACCAACGCGCCACCCTTCGTGGGACTTTTCCGGAAAAAGTTCAGCAGAATCAACTACGAATTTTTGGGGATGGTGTCCAGGAGAGGGGCGACAGCAGCGAGACTGATCAATAGCTTGTCGTGTCCCACCCTTGCCAAACGTCCCATTGAATCCCAATCAGTATTTTCGAGATTGTCCCACCGTCCTACGCGGGCCGCCGTCTCTAAGATTTCCAACCGCTGCGACGAAGAGGGGATCTGCTAGTCCTTGAGGGCCATGCATTCAAAGT
>CAZILJ010000190.1:0-2086 GCA_964539915.1 uncultured Acidobacteriaceae bacterium
GGTTACGGACTCGATCGGCCTACGTCTCGTTGACTCCCAGGCGCGCCGCCATTTCTTTGTAGAGAAATCCTTTGCCAGGACGATACGGTTGCACCCACTCGCCGTCGATCACAAACTGCGGGATGGCACGCTTGCCGGTGCGCTTGACGATTTCGTCGATCGCACCGGGCGTGCTTTCGACATCGACTTCTTGAAAAGCAATGTTGTGCTTGGCGAGAAAGCGCTTCGCCTCGCGGCAGTCGGGACACCATGCGGCGGAATAAACGGTCAGATCCATGCGTATTAGAGGTCTAACGCGATTATACGGTTTGCAGGAGTATCGCGTTAAACATGCTCCAACTGCTGCAGCGTCCGCTCGTTGACGACGTTGCCGGTGTTGAGCGTGGACGCAGGCTCGAACAGAAGCAACCAGCACTCCTCGTCGGCAACGGGGCGGTGCTCGGTTCCGCGCGGCACGACGATGAACTCCCCTTCTTCGATCCATTCGTGGCGATCGCGGAATTCCATGCGGAATCGGCCTTTGACCACCAGGAACATTTCGTCCTCGTGCTCATGATGATGGAAGACGAACTCGCCCTTCAGCTTGTCGAGCTTGACGTGCTGACCGTTGAGTTCGGCCGCGATGTAAGGCTTCCAGTATTCGGAAATCTTGGAGAACTTATCGGCGATGTTAACCTTCTGCATAACACTCATCCTTATGTAGTCGCAAGACAATTGCAGGGGGCTATTTTAAGATGAGTGCTGCTTGTCGAAGGTCGCAAGAATGTATCTCGTTGTCGACCGGAAGCGCCTCAGAGGTGGAGTCTCCAATTATTTCAGTTCGGCAGCATGGCACCTGCATTCGCTCCCGGCCGTGGTTGCACGGGGCGCGATTCGAAAGGTATGCTTTTGCTGGCTGAGTGGAGGGATCGTCAAAACGTGGAATCAGCCATGCCGATTTCTAAGAGCTGCATGAAAGCGGCGTTAGCATTTGCGGTGCTGATACCGAGCGCGCCGGGTGTCTTCCGTATTGCAGCGAAGGCACAAGCGGCAACGAGCATCAAGTCATACGAAATCGACGTGCCCGGGGCAACGGAATGGGTCGACACCAAAATCGATGTACGCGGCGGTGCCAAACTGCACTTCACGGCGACGGGACAGATCACCTATCCCCCCGACCAATCCTATAGCGGAAGAACGCGAACTCGGGGAACGTTTGGCCCAGACGGCCTCCCGCGAGGCTTTGCCGACCTCATTCACCAATACGCAGTAAGAGACGGCGGGCATGGCGCCCTGATTGGCCGTATCGGTTCGGAAGGTTATTCGCAGGCTTTCCTGGTGGGAGCAAACAAAGAATATGACGTGCCTGTAGCGGGAAGACTTTTCTTAGGTATCAATGAGAGTGTGAGCGAGGCTTCGACTGCGGAAGGCAGCTTTCACGCCAAAATTGAAGTACTCAACGAGGGTTTGAGTACTGCTGCAAACGCTGGAGGTCCCGCCGAAACTCGCGTTCCAGGTATAACCCGTGACTTGCTCAGTAAGATTCCGCGCCGCATTTCCGATCCTGCTGGCAATCCCGGCGACATGGTGAACATTCTAATTGTGGGAACACAGGACCAGATGGTTCAAGCCTTCACATCGGCAGAGTGGGTGAAGGTCGACGCAAAAGTGGAGAACACAGCCCTTAATGCGGTGCTGGACTCGTTGGAAAAGAAAGACTATCTGACGATGCCCATGAGCACGCTATTTCTTTTTGGTCGAGCGCAGGACTACGGGTTCGCCCATGCTGAACCCGTGCGCGTAGCCATGACGCGGAATCATTTGCGAGTCTGGAAATCGGCTTACGAGGTCGATGGGCGCCCTCTGTGGTGTGTTGCCGCCACGCACGATATTGGATTCGAACGCGATCAGCGCAACAACGGCTTGACCCACAAGATCGATCCGGCGATCGACGGCGAACGCGAGTACGTGAATGGGACGCTTTCGGGAACAGGTCTTGTCGTCGAACGGGATCACGTCACGCCAGCCGATCCGCTCACCACTGCCAAGACTGCCACCGGCGGCGAGTTTCATTCCGACGGACGTATCCTCGTATTAGTCCTCAAAA
>CAZILJ010000191.1:0-2869 GCA_964539915.1 uncultured Acidobacteriaceae bacterium
AATATCTGGCGGTGGAGAAGGAATTGGGCCTGGATCGCGAGAAGGTGAACGTGAATGGCGGAGCGATAGCGCTAGGACATCCCTTGGGCGCCACCGGGACGCGATTGGTGCTGACGCTGTTGTACGAGCTTCGACGGCGGAAGAAGAAGTATGGGCTGGCCACCGCATGCATCGGCGGCGGACAGGGGATTGCGATGATTGTGGAGACGTTGCTGAATTTCTAACACAGGCGGGGTATTGAGCGGTCGCACTGATTCTTAGGCACAGAGGACGCAGAGTTTCACAAAGCTTTTCTCCGTGGTTTAAAGGCCCTTATATGCAAATTAAAAAAGTCGGCGTGCTCGGGTGTGGACTGATGGGATCTGGCATTGCGCAGGTGTGCGCGACCGCTGGATTCGACGTGACCGTGCTCGAGGTGGAACAAAAGTTCTTGGAAAAAGGATTCGTCGGGATCGAGAAATCTTTGGCGAAGTTTGCCGAGCGGCCTCTGGAGAAGGGCGGGATCACGGCGCCGCAGAAGGACCAGATCCGCGCACGGCTCAAGGGGACGACTAACAAAACTGACCTGGCGGACTCGGACATCGTGATGGAGGCGATCATCGAGAACCTGGATGAGAAGAAGAAGATGTACGCATCGCTCGACGGAATCGTGAAGAAAGACGCGATCTTTGCTTCGAACACTTCGTCGATTTCGGTGACGGAGCTGTTAACTGCGGTTAAGCGTCCCGACCGGTTTATTGGGCTGCACTTTTTTAATCCGGTGCCACTGATGAAGCTGGTGGAAGTCGTGCGGACGATTGCCACGGCTGATGAGGTTTACGAGACGGCTTACGAGTTCGCGAAGAAACTGGGGAAGGTGCCCGTGCGGACGTCGGATAAGACCGGATTCATTGTGAACCGGCTGCTGGTGCCTTATTTACTCGACGCGATTCGTGCGTATGAAGAGGGCGTGGGGTCGATTGAGGATATTGATAACGCCATGAAGCTTGGCTGCGGATATCCGATGGGGCCGTTTACGCTGCTGGATTTTGTGGGGCTCGATACGACGTATTACATTACGCATGTGATGTACGACGAGTTCAAGGAGCGGCGGTTTGCGTCGCCCCCGCTGCTGAAGCGGATGGTGATGGCGGGATGGTACGGGCGGAAGTCGGGGCGCGGGTTTTATGACTATGCGGATCCGGAGAAGCCGAGGGCGAACAAGCTTTAGCTTCTTGACCGCGGAGGGGAACGGATTCTCTATGTAAGGGCGATTTCAACCCCGAGACACGGAGGCACAGGGAAGCAAATCATCTTGATTTTCTGCGTGGCTCCGTGCATCCGTGGTGAAATTGGTTCCGCAGGATTGAATTTATGAACTTCGAAAGCATACTTCTCGAAAAGAAAAACTCGATTGCTTATGTCACCGTGAACCGGCCGAAGGTGCTCAATGCCCTCAACATGGCCACCCTGGAGGAGTTACGGGCGGCGTTTCATGACATCAAGAACGACAAGAGCATTCGCGTTGTAATTTTTACGGGCTCAGGCGAGAAGGCCTTTATCGCTGGCGCGGACATCAGCGAACTGGCCAAACACGATGCCGTCTCGGGCAAGGAATACACGCATCGCGGGCAGAACGTCCTTAATTTGATTGAAAATTTGGGGAAGCCGGTGATCGCGTGCATCAATGGATTCGCGCTCGGTGGCGGATGCGAGATCGCGATGGCTTGCACGATGCGGCTGGCGAGCGAGAACGCGAAGCTCGGACAACCGGAGGTGAAGCTGGGGATTATTCCGGGGTATGGCGGATCGCAGCGGCTGCCGCGGCTCGTGGGCAAGGGGCTGGCGATGCAGATGGTGCTGGCGGGCGAGATGATCACGGCGCAGGAAGCGCATCGCATCGGGCTGGTGAATGAAGTTACCCTGCCGTCGGAGCTGATTCAGCGGGCGGAGGCGATTGCGGCCAAGATTATTGCGAACGCACCCCTCGCCGTGCAGTATGCGATGGAAGCCGTGAATCGTGGGATGGAAATGACGCTGGCCGAAGGGCTTTACCTGGAGGCGGTCTTGTTTGGCGTCGCGTGCGCTACGGAGGATAAGAAGGAAGGGACTACGGCGTTTTTGGAGAAGAGGACTGCGCAGTTCAAGGGCCGGTAGACTTTGGCCACGGCTGGGCACGGATTTGCACGCATCAAGAACCAACTCACCCAGGAGTCACAGAGCCACGGAGACGAAGAACAAATTGAAAGTGGATTCGCTGCCCGAGTCTGGGTTTTCTTCGCTGGAAGGGAAACTGGATGCCGCCGGGCGGAGCTTTGCTATTGTGGTGGCGCGGTTCAATGCGTTCATCACCGAACGGCTCTTGCGAAGCGCCTACGACGGGTTATTGCAGACCGGGGTCGCAAAAAAAGATATCGATATTGTTCGCGTGCCGGGGGCGTTTGAGATTCCAATTGCGGCGCGGACGTTGGCCCTTACGCGCAACTACGATGCCCTCATTTGTCTCGGTTGTTTGCTGCGTGGAGACACGGCGCATTATGACGTGATCGTCAATGAAGTCACGCGCGGGATTGGGCAGTCGGCGCAGGATACCGGGGTGCCGCATGCGTTTGGTGTGCTGACTTGCGAGACGCTGGAGCAGGCCATCGACCGCGCGGGGCTGAAGATGGGGAATAAAGGATTCGAGGCGGCGCTGGCGGCGGTGGAGATGGCGTCGCTGAAGTCGGCTATCCACGCTCAGCCTTCGGCGGTCCGCAAGAAGCAGGTTCCTCGCTCCGCTCGGAATGCCAAAACTGAGAGGCGGCGTCACAAAACTGAGAAGCGGAATGACCAGACCAACAAGAACGCGCGGCACAAATCCTGATAGTCCGTAACAGAATTCTGCACGCCG